>JBARNL010000285.1:0-1944 GCA_049802955.1 Candidatus Angelobacter sp. | reverse complement strand
CTGGTGTGCCTGGTTGAAAGTAGTCCTGATTCCCCGCTGGAATTGCCAAGCCATGGTGCATCAGGCCCGTATATCGGAGCTGATCCGGCATTTTACCCACGAATTCCCGTGGATGGCGGCGATGTTGTCGGAGTATTTCGCGTAGCTCAGGAAGCAATCCGGCGAGCGCGTGAAGGCCACGGTCCGGCGGTAATTGAATGTTTGACCACGCGCAGCAGAGGAAAGAGTGGAGATGACAAAGATTCCGCGCAGTACCTTGCACAGGATCCGCTTTCTTTTATGGAGCGGTATTTGCGACGCAGAGATTTGTGGTCGGACGGATGGTCCCGATCGATCACCGCGGGGTTCGACCAGGAACTGAAAGAAGCTGTCGCTTCGTTCGAACATCCCGCGGACATCGAAAGCCAGTTTGATAATGTCTACTCGTCCGATGTGCGGACACCACGTCCGGCAGCAGCTTCCGCGCGATAATCGTACATCTTCTGGCTTAACTGTTCCCCAGATTCGGCGCGGGCATTGCTAAAAGCGCAATGAGCGCCTGCCTACATTCAATAAGTGGAAATTACGCGGGGTTCGCGTCATACTATTAGACATGAATGCAAAACCTGCCGCAGCTTTTGAACTGGACCGCGAGGAAATCCTGGAGTGGATTGAAGCTTTTGATGAAGTCATTGACCAGGAAGGCCCTGGCCAGGGTACCCGTCTGCTGGATGCCCTCAGTCTTCGAGCCCGCCAACATGGCGTGGACGTTCCCGTACAGCTGAATACCCCCTACGTGAACACGATTCCAGTGGCTGAAGAGCTGCCCTACCCCGGCGACCGCGCGATGGAGCGCCGCATTAAGAGCCTGATCCGCTGGAACGCCATGGCGATGGTGCATCGGCAGAACAAAAAAGATCCCGGCATCGGCGGCCATATCTCCACATATTCTTCCCTCGCCACGCTGCTGGAGGTTGGCTACAACCATTTCTTCCACG
The DNA here is from genome assembly GCA_049802955.1 of Candidatus Angelobacter sp. Lineage (GTDB taxonomy): Bacteria > Acidobacteriota > Terriglobia > Terriglobales > Acidobacteriaceae > Angelobacter. The sequence continues at coordinate 967 of JBARNL010000285.1, read as the reverse complement.
CCAACCATGGCGAAGAACCGGGCGATTTTGTTTATTTCCAGGGCCACGCATCACCCGGCGTGTATGCCCGTGGCTATCTGGAAGGCCGCATCAGCCAGCAGCAGATAGAAAATTTTCGCCACGAATTGCGTGACACGCCCGGATTGTCGTCTTATCCGCACCCATGGCTCATGCCGGAATTTTGGCGCTTTCCTACAGTTTCCATGGGGCTGGGGCCGCTGAATTCCATTTATCAGGCTCGATTCATGCGCTACCTGGAAAATCGTGGGCTGATCAAGCCGACTCCGCGCAAAGTCTGGGCCTTCATCGGCGACGGCGAAACCGACGAGCCTGAAGTTCTGGGCGCGCAGTTGACGTTGGCCTCGCGCGAGAAGCTCGATAACCTCATTTTCGTCATCAATTGCAACCTTCAGCGCCTGGATGGCCCGGTGCGCGGCAATGGCAAGATCATCAATGAGCTGGAAGCGTCTTTCCGCGGGGCTGGCTGGAACGTAATTAAACTGATCTGGGGCTCCGGCTGGGACGAACTGCTGGCACGGGACCACTCCGGCATGCTGCTGAAGCGCATGGAAGAATGCGTGGATGGCGAGTACCAGACATTCAAGGCCAAAGACGGCGCATATGTACGCAAGGAATTTTTCGGCAAGTATCCGGAGACAGCAGCGCTGGTGGAGGACTGGACCGACGATGAAATCTTCCACCTGCAGCGGGGCGGCCACGATCCGCAGAAAGTTTATAACGCTTACAAGCGCGCGGTGGACCACAAGGGCGGCCCCACGGTGATCCTGGCGAAAACCGTCAAGGGTTACGGGCTCGGTTCAGCGCAGGCGCGCAATGCCACGCACCAGGAAAAGAAGATGACCGACGAAGCGCTCACAGCTTTCCGTTCGCGTTTTGAAATTCCCATCCCTGATAAGGCGGCGAAAGAAGGTCTGCCGTATCGCCCGCCGGACGACAGCCCGGAAAT
>JBARNL010000284.1:0-3258 GCA_049802955.1 Candidatus Angelobacter sp. | reverse complement strand
GAGTGCGCGCATTCGTCGATGAGCCGGAAATCGGACGCCTGGCCAAAGGCCAAAAAGTGGAAATCAAGTGGGACGCGATCCCCGGCCGCACATGGGAAGGCACGCTCACGCGCGTTCCGACTTCCGTAACCATGGTGGGAACGCGCACCGTGGGTGAAATCACTTCAGAGGTCGACAATTCAGACCGCAAGCTGCTGCCGAACGTGAACGTAAACGTAAGCATTATTGCGGCGCGCCATGACAATGCGCTCACGGTATCGCGCGAGGCGGTGCATGACGTTGATGGCAAGCGCTACGTTTACAGAATCGAAAACGATAAGATCCTGGCGCAGGAAGTGCAGACCGGCCTTTCCAGCCTGACGCGGGTGGAAGTGCTGAAGGGGATTCCGGAAGGCGCGTTGATCGCGCTGGGCGCCATTAACTCGCAGCCGTTGCGCAATGGCATGGATATAAAGGTGGTTGAGCGTTGAGGTGCTTGTTCCAGTTGGCGGCCCTCTTCTTATTACTGGCTGGTCCAATGGCGGGGGCGGACGCCGATCCCTCCGTTTTGCTCAAGGCAGGCAAGGCCGACCAGGCCATCCATGCATTGAATTTGGCCATTGCGCGCGCGCCTAACGATGCGCGATGGTACAACCTGCTGTGCCGTGTTTACTTTCAGCTTGAACTCTGGGACAACTCCATGCACATGGCGGAGAAGGCGCTGGCGCTTGATCCACAAAACAGTTCCTACCATTTATGGCTGGGCCGCGCGATGGGAAGAAAAGCAGAAGAGGCGAATCCCTTTATGGCTTTTGGATTGGCGCGCAAGGTGAAAACAGAATTCGAACGAGCGGTGGCGCTGGACAGCAACAATCTTCCGGCACGCTCTGACTTGAGCGAATTTTACCTGGAAGCTCCGGGCTTTCTGGGTGGCGACAAGAGCAAAGCCAAACAACAAGCAGACTATGTAGCCGGGCAGGACCGGGCGCTGGCCAATTACATTTACGCGCGCGTAGCAGAAAAGCAGGGCAACACCGGCGCGGAAGCAGAGTACAAGAAAGCGATTGTGGCCAGCAGCCAGCCCTCGCGTTATTGGGTGGAGCTGGCATATTTTTACCGGCGCACCGGACGGCTGGGCGAAATGGAAGACGCCATCCGCCATTCGTTGGCCGCAGCGCAACAGGGCGGAGCCAGCGAGTTTGATGCAGCCGCGTTGCTAGTGCATTCGGGACGTAACTTCGCCGGCGCAGCGCAAATACTGCGGCACTATGTCTCCGAAGAAGACCCATCAGAAGACGGGCCCACGTTTCGCGCCCACTACCTGCTGGGCGTCGTGCTGGAAAAACAAGGCAAAAAGAAAGAAGCCGCAGCCGAGTTCCAGACCACGCTGAATATGGCCTCAGAGTACCGCCCGGCGCAGGATGCGCTGGCGCGCGTTTCCCGATAGAATCACGTCTTTCCACACCATCCGAACAAATTCGCGCAGGTGAAAAAATGAAATTGTATGCCCGTGTCGTCCTGATTACAGCGTGGGTCATTACAGCGTTGGTCGCGCTTCCGCTAACTCTGATCGCGCAAGATACTTCTTCCGGCAAGGACAAACCGCTGGCATTCCGCACGGCCATTGAACTGGCGCTCAAAAACAGCGCTGCCGCTGGCCTCTCACAGGCGGACCTGCAGCGCGCGCGGTCGGTAGTAAGGCAGACGCACGACGTGTTTCTGCCGCAAATGGTGCTTGGCTCCGGCCTGGGAGCATCGTATGGCTTTCCACTGAGCCTGGAAGGCGCGGCGCCTTCAATCTTTAACGTGAATTTTCAAGGCGCCCTCTTCAACCTGGCACAGCGCAACTACGTTAAAGCCGCCAAGAGTGACGTTGAGGTCACGACGGCCCAGAATGCCGATCGCCGCAATGACGTGATTATGGAGACGGCGCTGGATTACGTGCAACTTGATCTGCTGGACTCGTCACTGACGATTCAAAAAGAGCAGCAGCAGTCCGCGCAGAAATTTCAAGAAATTGTTGCGCAACGCATACAGGCCGGCCTGGATAACCAGGTAGAAGGCACGCGAGCGAAACTTGCGGGCGCAAGAACGCGGCTGGACATTGCACAGACACAAGCTGCCGCCGATCAATTACGCCTGCGCCTGGCGCAGCTCACAGGACTTCCGGTTGCGGCAATCAGGACGTCAACGGAAACAATTCCGGAAATGCCACCGGTAGCACAGGACCAGGATTTGCCGGGCGAAGCGGTGAAGAATAGTCCCGTGGTAAAGGTGGCGGACGCAGCCGCGCAGGCAAAGGAGTTTCGCGCGCAGGCGGAACGCAAGCAGCTTTATCCGGCGATAGATTTTGTGGGGCAGTATGCGGTGCTGGCGCGGTTCAACAATTACGATCAGTTTTTCCAGAAATTCCAACGGCACAACGTGACCGCAGGCGTGGCCATACGATTTCCTTTCTTCAATCCGGTGCAGCGTGCCGCGGCGGACGCGGCAAAGGCGGATGCGGCGAAATCGCGCAAAGAAGCCCAGAGCGTGAAGGAACAAGTGAGCACGGACACGCTGAAGCTGCAACGGTCAGTAGAACAGTTGGCGGCTGCGCGCGAAGTAGCGCAACTGGAGCATCAGTTGGCGCAATCCGATATTGAGGCGGCGCATGCAAAGATTGAGAGCGGCGCGGCGAGCATTAAAGATGAAGAGAACGCCCGCGTGGCCGAACATGAGCGATACACCGCATATCTGAACTCCAGCTTCGAACTGGACCGCGCACAGATTCAACTGATGCGGCAGATCGGACAACTGGAAACGTGGGCGCTGGAAGCGCCGAAGCGCTAGCTTGCGAACTGCTGTTATTCCGAATGCTCTTTCACTTTAACGGTTTCACCCGCCAGTGAAGCTCCAGCCTCAAGCGCCAGGAAACGCACGCGTCCGCTGGCGACGGCACGGCCTTCAGCATCAGTAACCGTGGCTTCCCAGACTTGCGTCCGGCGTCCACGAGTCAACGGTCGAGCAGTGGCGCGCAGCTTCCCTTCCCGCACGGCGTTCAGGAATGACGTATGGTTTTCCAGGCCAACCACAGACTGGCTGCGCGGCAATGCGGCCAGCGCAGCACCGACCGAGGCGACAGTTTCTATGAAGCCGGAATGCACGCCGCCGTGGACGATTCCATAAGGCTGGCGATGTTGCGACGCAATCTCCAGCTCCGCGACAACTTCATCCGCGGTGGCAACGACGAAATGAATGCCCATGGCGCGGTTCCAGCCGCTGGTGGAAGTGTTGAGC
>JBARNL010000283.1:0-4114 GCA_049802955.1 Candidatus Angelobacter sp. | reverse complement strand
CAATATCGCCAGGAAACATCTTGACGGATTGAATGCGGTCGGCAAGCAGGGCGCTATCAAGACGGCGAACGGACAGCTCACGTCGGCGAAAGGAAAGCTGCTGAATTCTGAAGCGCAGCTCAGCTATTCCGAAGTGCGCAGCCCGATTGCAGGCTTTATTACCGATCGACCGCTTTACCCTGGTGAAATGGCCTCGACGGCAACACCTCTGCTCACGGTGATGGACATTTCGCAGGTCATCGCCAAAGCGCATATTCCCCAAAGCGACGCGCTGCAATTGCACAAGGGGGATGCCGCCAGCATTTCGCTGGCTGGACTGGAGAAGCCAATTAACGGCAAGGTTTCGCTCATCAGCCCGGCGCTTGATCCCAACAGCACCACGGTTGAAGTTTGGGTGCAGGCGCAAAATGCGGACCAGCAGTTGCGTCCCGGAACCACAGCGCAAATTGCGATCACCGCACAGACAATCAAAGATGCGTTGGTGATCCCTTCAGCGGCGCTGCTCAATGCGAAAGGCGACGCAGCCCAGGTGATGGTGGTGGATACCCAAAATCAGGCCAGCAGCCGTGACGTGAAGACCGGTATTGCGACTGGCCAGCAAGTACAGATCCTCTCTGGACTCAAGCCTGGAGAAATGGTGGTGACTGAAGGCGCTTACGGGCTGCCCGACAAGACGAAAGTCAAAATTGAAAAGCCGGAGACTGAGTCCGCCGGCGAAGGCGCGAAAAATAAAGACGAAGACGCGAAGTCAGGCGATGCCGGCGACGATGCAGCCAAGGCTGATGATGCTAAATCGGGGAAGAGCACGCCGTCTGCGGGGAATGATGCTAAAGCTAAACCAGATGCCGGAAGCAAGAAAGCCGCGCAACCGAAAGCCAACGGCAAGAATGGCAGCGGCTCAAAGGATTAGTCCAGATGGCGGACGAACCAAAGGTCACAAACCATGTTGGCGAAAAGGCATCTGCGCCTAAGCGGCAGTGGTTCGCGCATAACTCCAGCTCCGTCATCTTTCTTATTATTGTGATTGCGCTGGCCGGCGCGTATCAGGCGTTCAATATTCCAGTATCGGTTTTTCCTTCCACTGATTTTCCCCGCATCGTGATCGGCATTGATAACGGCGTGATGCCCATAGATCAAATGATGGTCACGATTACACGACCGGTGGAACAAGCGGTCAACAGCGTGCAGGGGCTGGAAACGGTGCGTTCCATCACCAGCCGCGGTTCAGCGGAAGTCGACTTGTTCTTCAACTGGCAAGTGGACATGTTTCAGACGCTCCAGCTTGTCGACTCGGCGCTTTCCAAAGTGTCGGCTGAGCTGCCGCCGACCGCAAAAATCGAAAGCCATCGGCTTACCTTCGCTTCGTTTCCTATCCTTGGCTATAGCCTTACCTCGGATTCTGTTCCGCAAAACCGTTTGTGGGAAATGGCGACATACGACATTGCTCCGCGTTTGAACCGCATGAGCGGCGTGGCCACGGTAATTGTCCAAGGCGGGCAGGAGCCGGAATTTCAAATCATGCCAAGCCCTGCGCGTCTGCTGGCAACGGCAATGACCGTTACTGACATTCTCAACGCGGTCAAGGCGACGAACCTGGTGGATTCACCCGGATTGTTTGAGCGCAATCATCAACTGGTTTTAGGACTGGTGAACGGCCAGGCGCGCAATGCGGACGAACTGGCAAACATTGTCGTGAAAAGTACGCCCGCCGGAATACCGGTCCGCATTGGCGATGTGGCTTCAGTGCAGGAGTCGGTAAAGCCGATCTATACCATTGTGCGTGCCGACGGAAAACCAGCGGTGCTGCTCAACATCAATCGCCAGCCGGACAGCAACACTGTTGTAGTCGCGAATGAGGTTCATGCGGAGGTTGACCGCATTCGCAGCTCGCTTCCGCCAGGAATCCATCTCACACCTTTTTACGATCAGTCAGGCATCGTGCAGGATTCCATCAAGAGCGTGCGCGACGCTATTTTGCTGGGCCTAATCCTCTCCGCAATCGTGTTGGTGGTTTTTCTGCGCGACTGGGGCAGTTCCATTGTTGCCGGACTGGTGATTCCAGTCACGATTTTTATCACCTTCATCGTACTCAAGCTGCTGGGACAAAGTTTTAACCTGATGACGCTTGGCGGCCTTGCCGCGGCGGTAGGCCTGGTGATCGACGACGCAATCGTGGTGGTGGAAAACATTGTGCTGCATCGCGACGCTGGACAGGGAAGAGTGGAAGCTATTGGCAGCGCGTTATCTGAGATTACTGTTCCGCTGATAGGCTCCACGCTGACGCCGATCGTCGTTTTTCTACCGCTGATCACTATGACCGGCGTAAACGGAGCGTTCTTTCGCGCGCTGGCCGTAACCATGTGCGCGGCGCTGCTCACATCACTGCTTCTGGCGCTTACATGGACTCCGACGCTCAGCCTTTTTCTGCTTCGACGCAAGAGCACCGCTGAAGCTCCAGCGACTGAAAACGGAGACGTGGACCAGGAAATTCGCAAACTGATGGCTGCGGAAGAAGCTTCAATGAAAGGATTTTTCGGGCGTGTGATTGAATTTTATGAGCGCTGGCTGCGGCGCGCCCTGGAGCATCCGCGCTGGCTGCTGGTTGGCGCGGTTGTGCTTGTTGCCATCTCCGGCCTGTGCTTCATGTTTCTCGGCTCGGATTTGCTGCCGGAAATGGACGAAGGCGGTTTCATTGTTGACTACCTCACGCCGCCGGGAACTTCACTACAGGAAACTGATCGTATGATCTCCCACGTGGAGCAGATCCTGCGTGAGACTCCGGAAGTGGAGAGTACGTCACGGCGCACCGGACTCCAGTTGGGGTTGGCTGCAGTGACAGAAGCAAACAGTGGCGATATCTCAGTAAAGCTGAAAGCTAACAGAAGTCGCCCGATCGATGACATTATGTCTGACGTGCGTGCCACGATCAAAAAGGAAGAGCCCGCCGTCGATGTTGATCTGAAACAGCTCTTGCAGGACATGATTGGCGATCTTACGGGCGCGCCCGAGCCGGTGGTGATCAAGCTGTTTTCTGAGGATTCCAAGCTGCTGGAAGAGCAGGCGCCGCGCGTGGCTGATGCCATCGAAAAAATCAAAGGCGTGGTTGATCTGAAGAACGGCATTGAGAACACGATGAGTGGTCCGGCAACGGAGTTCCGTGTGAATCCTACGGTCGCGGCCAAAGCAGGATTCACCGCGGAAGAAGTTTCCACTGACGCAACGGCGGTGTTGCAGGGCGACACAGCGGCCAATCCGCTTATTGCCAACAACCGCGCCTACAACATACGAGTGCGCTTCCCTGAACAAAATCGCGCGTCCATGGACGCGATGAGTAATACGTTACTGGTCAGTTCGTCCGGCAGGACTGCTACGCTGGGCTCATTGGCTCAGATCAATGAACTTCCCGGGCAAACTGAAATTACACGAGAGAACCTGCAACGTGTGGTGGAGGTAACCGCGCGATTGGAAGGCATGAGCCTGGGCACCGGGGTGGCCAAGGTACAGAAAGTTGTCGCCGGATTGCATCTGCCCTCTTCTATCCGAGTGACTTATGGCGGACTCTACGCGCAGCAGCAGAGTGATTTTCATGACATGGCAGTGGTAATGGTGCTGGCCATTGTTCTGGTATTTACCGTGCTGCTGTTTGAATTCCGCAACTTCTCGGCCCCGGTGGCAATTCTGAGTTCGGCATTGCTTTCGATCTCCGGCGTCTTTCTTGCCCTGCTGATCACGGGCAAGACGGTGAATCTGGCATCGCTGATGGGAATGATCATGGTGATCGGCATTGTGGCCAAGAACGGCATTTTGCTGCTGGATGCGAACCAGAAATTTGCGCACGCAAACTTTGAGCTGGAAGAAGCCATGGTCCAGGCAGGACGCCGCCGCCTGCGTCCTATTTTTATGACCGCGCTGGCGACCATGGCCGGTATGTTGCCGCTGGCATTCGCGTTGGGCGCCGGATCAGAAATGCTGCAGCCCCTGGCGATTGCGGTAATTGGCGGAATCCTGGTCTCGATGGTGCTCTCTTTGATTGTTACGCCGGCTGTATATTTCTATCTGGGAAAATTCCGCTCTTGAGGCTGAACTTCCGCTTGTTCTGTGTAACCAAATCACG
>JBARNL010000282.1:0-5093 GCA_049802955.1 Candidatus Angelobacter sp. | reverse complement strand
AACGTCAGTTCTTGGGACTGGTTTCCTTCTGATCGCAGAGCAGGTAGCAAATTTTGAAGGAAGGAAACTTTTATGGTCGTTACAGACTCGGCTGAATCAGGAATGGAAATGCGTGACCTGCTCAGTGACCCCGGGTTTATTACCCGGACAGCCAGGAGACGTGATCTCCAACAGCCTTTTGACGCCATGCGCCGCATCACGCAGGTATTTTCAGAGCGCCCTCAGGACGTGCTGCAGGAGCTGGTCAATGAGGCCATGACATGCTGTGGCGCGGATAGCGCCGGCATCAGCCTTGAAGAGCCCGACGAAAAGGGCGCGATGACCTTTCGCTGGGTCGCCGTTGCCGGTAGTTTTGCAAAGTATCTTCAGGGCCGCACTCCCAGAAACTACAGCCCTTGCGGCACCTGCCTGGATCTTGGCAGACCCCAGCTTTACCGTTTGAACAAACCCTATTACGATTTTCTGGGAATCATCGCCGAGCCTATTACGGACGGCATGCTGATTCCCTGGGAAGCAGGCAATATTCGTGGGACCATCTGGGCCGTCGCCCATCACTCGCGTGAAGCTTTCGAAGTTCATGATTATCAATTGCTGAAAAGTCTCGCGGATTTTGTTGCCATCATATTGCGCCAGCAGGCGTCCGAGGAAAAGGCGCGAAATTCGGCCAAAGCTGAGGCGTCGCTTGCCCGCGCACACTCCATGGCCCACCGGATTAATAATCCGCTCCAGAGCCTCACCAACACGCTGTTTCTTGCCAGCCAGGGCGGGCCGGAGTCGCAGGTTTTTCTTCAAGCGGCACTTACGGAACTAAGGACCCTTTCAGAGCTCGTAAAGCAGCTCCTGGCCCAGAAATATGGAGACGAGTAACGCTTGTTGCCGGAATGAGTGCGTACTCACGGTACCGCGGGCAATCCAGTGATTGTGCCGCACCCTTCGACTGCGCTCAGGGCAGGCTCCAGGTGTCTCTATTTCGCTTCAATGCTTTCCTGAGTCAGGCGACCACTACGGACAATTGTCCTTGCGATTTGCGCGCGGGGGTAACAGTTATCTTCACGTCCTGTCCCAGGGCAGTTAGAAACTCGAGCAGCCTTCCCACAGAGAAAGTGCCTGCCCGGTTCCGTGCCAGCGCCGATACCTGGGGTTGCGGTATCCCAAGGATCTTTCCGGCTTCCGTTTGCGTGAGGCCCCGCTTCTGGATGATCTGGTAAATTTGCAGAGTCAATCGTGCTTTCATTAACTCCTGCTCCGCGTGGGGCAATCCAAGATCGGCAAAGACGTTGCCGCTGCCTTCAGTAACTCTGCTTTCCCTTGCGGATTTGCGTTTGCTCGTCATTTTGATTCTCGCTTCTCCTTGTAGTCTTTTTCGGCAATTGCCAGACGCTGTCGAATAAGTTCCAGTTCCTTCTTTGGCGTGGCTCTGCCTGATTTCGATTTCTTCTAAAATGCATGCAGCACATAAACCACGTCTTGAAAGCGCACGGTGTAGACTGCGCGCCATGTGTCACCCAGGAAAGGAGCGACAATTTCCATCACGCCAAAGCCTTTCATCGGCTTTGCTGACGGATCAGTCTCGCCGTTTTGCGCCGCATATAAGGCAAAACCCACGTCCGAGCGAACCTCCGCTGGAAATGACTTTAGATCCCTGAGCGACGATCCTACCCATCGGAATAGGCTTCAACATTCAACGTCCATTATTCAATTATACGTATATTAATATAGGCCCAGTCAAGGGCATGCATTGGACCGTCCAACTGCCTTCTCCGTGCCTCTGTGTCTCCGTGGTAGGGTTTCCCATCTGCGTTCATCTGCGCAAATCTGCGGCAAAAGCCTTTCCTCCAATTCGGCGGTTTCTCAACTGAATTTCACCAGCTTGCTCAACTCCAGCACCTCAATCGGACACTCCTTCCAGTTGTGTGTCCAGCACACAATCAAGTCACAATGCGCCGCCGGATGCATGTGCGCCAGAAAATTCCGGCTCTCTTTTTCAAACTCAACGCGCGACTTCTGCCACCGTCCGGGCTCCACGCGGCGCACGGCTTCGCAGTCGGGAAATGCCGCTTGCACCCGCAGTACTTTAAAGCCAAGCTCCTGGGCCATGGTGGCAAATAGAAACAGCACGCCCATTTCATTCGTCGGGGCATGGCTCATCACCGGATGCATCAGCGGTTCTCCATAGACCGGCTCATCTTGCATCAATTTGGGCTTTTCCATCCCCGCTCCTGACGTCCACCCTCGCTTACCTCCCGCCTCAAGAAACCGGGTAATCACGTCCAGCACGTCGCCCCACTCGCCTTCCAGTCCTTCCTTCTGTATGTATTCCCGCATCCCCAGCGTCACCTGCCGCCATCCCCGGAAACACCGCAGGAATGGACGCACGCTGTACCGCCCCTTTAGCCCGTAATCGCCCATTGAAGGCACCATTCCCAGGCTCCGCGTCACCGTGGCCCAGTCTAGAAACATTTCTCGTGGGCTCACTTCATATCCCGGACCGCTGCGCTCCAGCCCGCTCTCGCGCAGCGCTTTGCTGTAAGTGCCAAAGTGGGTAAAAATCGCGCGCCGCCTCACCTTCGTCAGTTTTGTCAACTCCGGAAAGCTGGGAACATGCCCAATCTGGGCGGCGCATTCGTGGATGGCAGCAAGGACTTCCTCTTTCGTCATTACGACTCTGATCATTGTTTTCTCCAATAAAAAAGCCACTCCGTTTTCGAAGTGGCTTGGTATTTGTGCTGGGTCTAGCTCCGCGGTTTTATGACACAGGCGCTCCTGCCTGTGCGATTGTTCTTGGTTTGTGGCACCGGCACTCTTGCCGGTGGTAGCTCTTGCTGTCGACCTGTTTGCCGATGGAGTTATTGATTTTCAAGTTTGCTGATACTGATGAATCAATGTTTCTTGGACGCAGGCGCTCCCCAATTAGGCCGGTTCTGGATTGATTGGCAGAGCCCTCGCCTGTGTCGTCCCTCTTGATTTGTTCAGGTTTTGAAGATGGAAACGATCACTGCAGCTTAAACATAAGAGCCAAAGGCTAAGAGCTAATGGCCAAAAGCTGCTAATTGCTAATTGCAAACTGCCATTTGCTAAAGGTTGAGGCTCAAATCGAATGATCGCTACTAAAGCACAAATGCTAAGAGCCAAAGGCCAAAAGCTTGGCCCCGACCAGACACACTTCGAGTGCGTAAACTGAAGGAAGCTTTTGCCAAAGTGAAGCCTCGGCCGGCTTACACTTCAGGTCCCTTCAGGTCGCGATAACCGGAAACCAAACGGTGGCACACGGAAACCGCGAAGGTTGCAGGCCGTTTCGGGTTTCCCCATCATCCTGGCTTTTCTTGCCCGGATGCAGATCCGCCGGCGCCGCTCCCGTCAGATCCAGCTTCAATATCGCATGATCGGCGAATCGCTGTCAATAGACAAATTTTGTGCCAACGTCTGATAACGCGCAGCTTTTGTCAAGTAGCCTGATTACAAATGTCTGATAACTCGCTGGATTTGGTAAAACACCCAATACATATACGTCATATCAGGAAGCCGCAAGGCCAAAGCCAACTTACACCCTCTTGCCTTATACACAATCGAAGTTACGTCACCAGCCGCAAACGTAGAGACTCGAGCACTGCTGCGGCTCACATTCTTTCAAACCATTCTTTTTCAACCCATGAGACAAGTGTCAGGGCACGAGTTTACTCGTGCCGCCAATCCCTCACTTATATTGGCTTAGCCCCTGCGCTCTTTCCACAGCAAGGCCTCGCGCTTCGTATTGGCCATAGCAGTACCTCGCTTTCGCAGCGGCAGGAACGCTGAAGTCTACGCCAATCTGGATGTATATGGGGCATGGGGGACTGTTAATCAGAAAGTAAATATCTTGATTTTTGAGGATTTCGTAACCGGATAGTTGGTAATTGAAGGCTGCCAAGGCAGCGGGAAAGCAGGGTCTTTTGACAAATCGGGATCACGAGTTTGGCCGTGGGATAGAATAGCCTGCAATGGTCCGCTCCCAGGTATCCGGCTTTGTTCTTGCGGGCGGCAAGAGCACGCGCATGGGCCAGGACAAAGCATCTGTCACGCTGAACGGCCTTACTCTGCTCCAGCACGCCTTGGCTGCCTTGCGGGAAGTCTGCCGGGACGTCGCTATCCTGGGCAAACGCGAGTTGTATGGTGGGCTCGGGCCGGTCTATGAAGACATCTTCCCCGGATGCGGTCTGCTGGGCGGGATCCATGCCGCGCTCGCCCAAGGGGCTGCAAAACCAATGCATGAGGATTAAAAGATGTGCAGAAACATCAAAACGCTTTTTAACTTTGACCCGCCAGTCACCACAGATGAAGTGCAGGCAGCGTCGCTCCAGTTTGTAAGAAAGATCACCGGCTTTAACAAGCCGTCCAAGGCCAATGAAGCTGCATTCGCGGCAGCCATTGATGACATTGCCGCGATCTCAAACCGGCTGCTGCGTTCGCTTGAAACCACCGCGTCGCCCAAAAATCGCGAAGAAGAAGCCGCCAAGGCCCGGGCCCGAGCGGCGGAGCGATTCGGCGTGTAACCCCTTCTGCAAGTTGGCTGGTTGAAAGCTTGAATGCGCAAGGCCGAGCTAAGACAAAAGGTAATGGTTGTAATAGCAACAGTTTGCCGCGGAAGACGTCCGCTGACGGCGTCATGTCGAGCAGGACGTGCATTTCTCAATCGGAGGCCGCGTCGCCAGCCGCCAGATTTGGTCTCCCCTTAGCTGCGGTCACGCCAAACGTAAAGAAATTCAGCGTCGGCGGCGGTTGCGATTGTAAGCTTGCGCTTCTTGCTCTCCCGGCTCAAGGCCGCGCGCACATTTTCCTTGGTGTCATTTAAAGCCTTGAAAGGGATTTTCGCGGCTTCTCCTGCGGCCAGCGCCTCCACATCCGCGAGGATGGCAATTACGATCTTGCGATGCTTGCCATTGCGGCTTTGCGGAACGTCGACCTGGTGCATAGTTTCAAACGTGGGTCTGCGCACCAGCAAAGCTTTCTTTGCCACGGAAATGCTCCTTTTTCGTTAACGTATAGTAAACGTATGGTAACGAAATACTATCATCGAACAAATTATAGTTGCAATACTCTTTAGACAAACTATTCTT
>JBARNL010000281.1:0-10555 GCA_049802955.1 Candidatus Angelobacter sp. | reverse complement strand
GAACCCCACTCAATCTTTAAGTCGTGTAAACGTTTAGACGTTAAAAAGACGCACGAGTTTACGACTCTCCCAGCTTGACCACGGAATTATCCACTTTCACGCCGGCGCCGTTGCGCAGCGTTTTCAGGACCTTATAGCTGCCGGTAATGATTTCATCGCCCGGCTGCAGGCCGCTCTTCACCTGGATTTCCGTGCTTCCGGTCAGGCCGGTAACAACCTCGTGGAACTCGGCTTTTTTGTTCTTGACCACAAATACGCCCTGGATATCAGTGTTTTCTTTTTTCACCGGTGCGGCCGGAGCGGTCTTGTCCGCGGGCTTGTTCGGCTTCTTCTGCGCGTCCAGATCATTTTTGTCACGCATGGTAAGCGCCTGGATGGGAATGGCCACGGCATCTTGCGCCACGCCAGTGGTGATCTTGGCGGTGGCGGAAAGTCCGGGACGCAGGTTAGGCGGAGGGTCGGTTAAAGTGACCACGACCTTGAAATCCTTGGCTTCCTGACCGCCGGAAACGCTTTGCGAAGTGGAAACGCCGGTAGAGCGGATGATGGCGTTGTCGCCGATCTCACTCACTTTGCCTTTGAAAGTTTGATTGGGAATTGCGTCAATCGTGATTTCCGCCGGCTGATCAAGTTTTACGTTGACGATGTCGGTTTCATCCACCTGCACTTCCGCCGTGATGATCGACATATCCGCAACCGTCATAAGAGTGCTGCCCGGCGAGTTCTGTATGCCCATGACCACGGTCTCGCCTTCATGGACGGGAAGGTTCGTTACCGTGCCGTCAAAGGGCGCGGTGTAAGTGGTCTTGCTAAGAACGTCATTTACGCGGGTCAACGAGGCGCGCGCCTGGCCTATGCGGCCATTCGCGGACTCCAGTTGCGCCTTGTTTTGCGCGATGCGAGCGGCATCCTCGGCATTGGTGGCTTCAGCCACTTCATAGGCGCTTTTTTTGGTATCGAAATCAGCTTTGGAAACCAGTTGCGCCTTAAAGAGGCCCTGATAACGCTCATAGTCCAGCTTGGTGCGTTCCAATTCCGCAGCGCTGCTCTTAAACTGCGCCTCTGCGGTCTTCAGCGCGGCCTGGGCGGCAACAGCATCTGTCTGGCTGCTCTCAAGCGTTGCACGGGTCATGGCGACGTCGGCTGCCGACTGCACATTTTCAAGTTGCGCCAGTACCTGGTTCTTCTTGACCTTATCGCCTTCCTTTACGAACAGACGGACGATCCGCCCCATGGCATTCGCGCCCACATTGACGATCGTCTTGGGCTTGATCTGGCCGGAAGCCGTAACGACGGAGGAAATATCCTGCTTATAAACTTTGCCTGTCTGGACGGTAACAACGTTCTTTTGGCTCTGGTTAACGGTAAAGCCAACAATTGCGCCCAGCAGTATGACAACACCAACGATAATGCCAATTTTCTTTGCGTTCATGAATTACCTTCCGGCACACACAACGGCGAATTTCGCACACCTTATATACGCCGACAGGACGATGAAAGTTCCTTCAGGCAGGTGCACTCCTTGAGGGTGAATTTAGGTGGCTGGGTGCCGATCTCTGATTATAGCGGGTTCGCGGTGCGCCATTCCACATGATTTGATAAAGCAAAGACCTTAAAATTCCTGGCAAGAAATGTCCCAAATTGCATTCTAAGGTCGAGAAGAAAGGGAGGAATCGAGGTTCCGCCCTTGATTATGGGCTTGCAAAAGACTTAAAATCCAGCTATCTGCCCGTTTGAAGGAGGGCTTTCCAGTGTTATCCAGATACCCCCGTTTTTATACCGCGTTTCTATTGGCTGCGTTGGTAAGTTCAGGTTGTTTTGTAATCCAGGCCCAGGAGAAAGATTCAAAATCGGATAATTCAGCCCAGGCGCAACCAGATGGCCAGCAGGACCCGCTGAAGCGTCCGCGGAAGGCCGACGATAAAGCTGCAAAAGCGGAAAAACTGAGCGGCGTGTACAAGAAGTGGCTGGATGAGGACGTCCGCTGGATCATTACGGATGAAGAGCTGTCCGCATTCAAGAAGCTGCAGAACAACTCCGAGCGCGATATTTTTATCGAGGGATTCTGGCAGAGACGCGACCCAACGCCCGACACCGCTGAAAACGAATACAAGGAAGAACACTACCGCCGTATTGCTTACGCGAATGAGCACTTTGCCGCGGGCATGCCCGGCTGGCGTACTGATCGCGGAAGAATCTACATCATGTTTGGCCCGCCTACTTCTATTGAGTCCCACCCCATGGGCGGCCCGTACCAGCGATCGGCGGAAGAAGGCGGCGGCCAGACTGAAACCTTCCCGTTTGAAGTGTGGCGTTACCGCTATCTGGAAGGAATTGGGCAGGAAGTGGAAATCGAATTTGTTGATGATTGCAACTGCGGCGCCTATGAAATGACGCTGGACCGCTCCAAAAAGGATGCGCTATTGCACGTCCCCAATGCCGGCCTGACCACAATGGAAGAAATGGGCATGGCCAGCAAAGCGGACCGGTTCCGCGGGGGCCTGGAATCCCTGGGCTCAGGTCCTTTCAACCAGGGCAATCAATCCAAGCAATTTGATCGCATGGAGACGTTCGCTAAACTGAATCGCGCTCCGGACATCAAATTTAAGGACCTGCAAAACGAGCTGGTCACCCACAAATTCCGCACCAACCTGCTGCCGTTCGATGTCCAGGTTGACTTCGTTAAGCTAACGTCAGACACCGTGCTGGTCCCCATCACTCTGCAGGTCCCGTTGAAAGGCCTTACATTCGCTAACAAAGACGGCATCCAACGCGCGGTAGTCAATGTTTACGGGCAGTTGACCAAGCTTTCCGGCCAGATCGTGCAGACCTTTGAAGAAACGCTGCACCGCGATATTCCCGCCGAACTGCTGGAAAAAGAAATCAACAACACCTCGCTTTATTGGAAGGCCCTGCCCATGCGTCCCGGGCTTTACCGGCTTGACGTGGTGGTAAAGGACGTCAATGGCGACAAGACCGGCATTTTCAGCCGCAGCTATACGGTTCCTGATTTTGGCGACGAAAAGCTTACTTCTTCCACGCTGATTCTTGCTGACCAAATGGAACCTGTCCCGGCGCGCGAAGTCGGCACCGGCAATTTTGTGATTGGAACCAATAAGGTCCGGCCCAAGGTCGGGTCGGCTGACGGCAAGCCGGCCGCTTTTAAGCAGAAAGAGAAGATCAATTTCTGGCTTCAGGTTTACAATCTTGGCGTTGACCAGAAGACGAACAAGCCTTCTGCCACGGTGGAATACCAAGTGGTAAACACCGCAACCAACAAGCATGTGCTAGACTTCACCGAATCAACGGCCCAGATGGGAAACGTTGGCGAGCAGGTGACCCTTGGCAAGAGCCTGCAACTGAGCCAGCTTGACCCCGGCATTTACCAGGTAACCATTAAAGTGAACGACCAGATTTCCAAACAGACGATTTCACCCACGGCCAAGTTCGCCGTACAGCAATAGCTGCACGAGGGCCCCACTTTTACTTGAGGTGGTGGATATGACCCGCAAATTCGGATGTTTATTGGTAGTCCTGCTGGCATGGGCGCCGCTTCATGCGGCCAGCGTTGGAGCCATTGCGGGATACGTCAAAGACAGTTCCGGAGCGCCCCAGATGGGCGCGGTGGTGGAAGTTTTTGTTTCCGCCGCCAGGGTGGGGACAACCGTCTTTACCGATTCGCGCGGCTATTACGTGGCCAATAACCTGCCAGCCGGCAATTATTACGTGAAGGTAACGGCTGCATCTTTCCTTCCGTCATTGCGGGAAAACATTTTTCTGCACTCCGGCGCGCATGTCATCATTAACCTTACGGTCAATACGCTGGCAGACGCCCTCAAACTCATGCCTACCCGCCGTCCTGACTCTGAAGATGCCGATGACTGGCATTGGACGCTGCGCTCAGCCGCTAATCGACCTATCCTTCGCGTTCTGGAAAAAGATAAAGATAGCAGTGACAGCGGATCGCTGGTTGTGGTCTCGCACAATAAATCTGAGCGCGGCGGCAGTGATGATGCGCTCAAGGCCAGCGTTGCTTTTATTGCCGGCGCTGAAGCCGGGGGCTTCGGCAGTGCAGGCGACGTAACCACCGCATTCGCCCTGGAAAAATCGCTGTTCTCCTCCGGAACTCTGTCCTTCAATGGCAACATTGGCACTTCGTCGGGCGATCCCACTGGCGTGCTCCGCGCCTCATACGCGCATGATATTGGCGATTCTTCCCGTCCTACTTTTACGGTAACTTACCGGCATTTTGCCACGCCCGGAGCCGCTGTCCAGAATTCGCCTTACGCTGCCGTAACCATGAGCAGCTCTGACAGCACAACCATTGGCGGCTTTATCGACCTGAGTTACGGGGCTGATTTGCAATCCACGGAGTTTGCCAACCGCGTGATTGCGCTTCGCCCTCATGGCTCGGTTGACGTGCATCTTTCGCCCAACATGCTGGTGGAGTATCGCTATGCCACCTCTGAGCCCGATACGCGCGTGGCCAAGGGCTTTGACTCTGCCCCTGCCGATCTTAGCGAGTCCGGCCCGCGCATGGCGCTGCTCAACGGCCAGCCTGAAGTGGAAAGGGCCGCACACCATGAGCTTTCCGTATCGCGCCGTATGGGCGATACCAGCGTGCAGGTGGCCGCATTCTTTGACCACGTGCGTAACGCCATCCTTACCGGCGCAGGCGATCCTTCCAGCTATTCTGACGATGTATTGCCAGACGTTTACTCCGGCACTTTCTCTTACGGCTATAGCCCCGGGGTGAGCAGCACCGGAGCGCGCGTGGTGGTGCAGCGCAAAATTTCTGAAGACCTTACTGCCACTGTGGATTATTCCACCGGACAAGCCATTGGGGCTGACTCAGCGGCGGACTGGCAGGCATTGGCTCAGGCCCTGAACACCGGTCGCCAGCACTCCGTCGGTACAAAGCTTTACGGCCACATCGCATCCACTGGCACGCGCTGGATTGCTTCCTATAAATGGACCAGCGGCAACACGCTCTCCGCCGTGGACGCATTCAACGCCTCGCCCGGCCAGACCGATCCTTATCTCAGCTTCTTCATCCGCCAGCCAATTCCCGGAACTTCATTCATCCCCGCCAAAATGGATGCGCTGCTTGATCTGCGCAACCTCCTGGCCCAGGGCTACGTTCCCGTGATGGGCCAGGACGGACGTACCGTCTACATGGTCCAGTCCGCCCGTTCACTGCGCGGTGGGTTGGCGTTTACTTTCTAAAAGAAAACCACAAAGGACTCCATTCGTGTTTAGTCGCGCAATTCGCGGCCAATTTCCTTTTTGATCCGCGTTTATCCGTGCTAATCCGCGGTAAGGTTTTTCGTTTATCCCTGTAATCCCACTTCTTCGCCATCTTCAGGAACCATCACCCTTACGCCCGCAGCTTCCGCCTGCTGCGCCAGTTCCTCTCGCGTCAACAAACAATGATTGATCGCCTCCATGTGGACGGCAATTACCTGCGCCTGTGGCGCGGCCCGGCAAACGCGGACAACGTCGCCGGCCGTCATTGTAATGGGATCGCCGTGCAGAAACTGCGCTGCGCCGGCATTCGCCACAATCACCTGCGGACTATATTGCTTGATCGTCTCCGCTACCTGGTCATACCAGATGGTGTCGCCCGTGATGTAGAGCGTGGGTTCTCCCGCGCTGGTGAGCACGTATCCGCTGGAAGGCGCCATGGCCCGCGCAATCTCTCCCGATCCATGCTGCGCCGGCGTTCGCGTAATACAGATGTGGCTCCAATGTTTCATGTCATGCACCGGCGAGGCATTCACAAAATGCACCGCTTCCATCTTTTTCATGTCTTCCGGCTGGCATAGTAGCGGCAGGTCTTTGGGCACAAGCTGGATCGCCGCATCGTCCCAGTGGTCGCGGTGCGTATGCGTCACCAGCACCAGCTGCACGCCATCCAATACTTGTTCCACTGGAAACGGGAGCGCCACCAGCGGATTCGGGCGCGGCTGCGGAGAGTTTTGGATCGCGGCCATGGTCTCGGCTTCGCTCAGCATGGGGTCCACCAGTATCTTCATGCCCGCATAATCCAGCAGCAGCGTTGCGTGGCGAACAAGTTGCAGCTTCAAGAGAAAATCCCCTTCGCTGCCAGCACTGTATTGCAATGGATTGTCACCGTGTCCTCCACACGCCGCGCATAGCCACCGGCATATGTAATCATTATCGGCACGTTATGCTCCTTGGCTACGTTCATCACCAGTTCGTCTCTTTTCTTCAACCCTTCGATGGTCAAAGCTAATCCGCCGAGCTGATCTTCTTTATATGGGTCGGCTCCCGCAATATAGCAGAGCAATTCCGGCTCAAAGTGGCGGAACGCCGAACTCAATGACTGATCAAGCCAGCCGAGATATTCGTCATCATTCGTCCCATCAGGCAGATTGATGTCGATCGACGATGGCGGCTTCACCACGGGATAGTTATGCGCCTGGTGCAGTGAGATCGTAAACACCTCCAGTTCGCCGCTTTCACTCTTGTCCGATTCCTTGTGGGCGGCATGAATGTCGCGCTGGCTGGCGCTGGCGCTCGGCAACGGATGGCCTGGCCGGGTCTTTGGCGGAAAAATTACCGCTGTGCCATTGCCGTTATGCACGTCGCAATCCACCGTCATGGCGCGATTGATTTTTCCTTCCTGGTGCATGCGCCTGATCGCCACCGCGACATCGTGAATCACGCAGAATCCTTCGCCATGGTCCGGCATGGCGTGATGGAATCCGCCGCCGATGTTGCATGCGACTCCGTCCTGCAATGCCATGTCCGCCGCCAGAATCGATCCGCCCGCCGCCAGCCAGAACGCCTTTACCCGTTCCGGCGAGTACGGCACTTCCATCTGCATTTCTTCCTCCGCTGAGAGCGTGCCTGTTTTCAGCTTTTGCACATATTCCCGCGTGTGCACCAGCAGGATGTCTTCATCGTGCGCCGGCTTGGGCGTAATGAAATCTCCCGGCTCGGCTAACCCGCTCTCCAGCAGGCGCTTGTGGACCAGCCGATATTTCTCCGCCGGAAAAACATGCGCGCCGATAGGCAGGTAATAGTCGTCGCTGTAGACCAATTTGAAAGGAAGCATCGCCGATAAGGGTAACGCGCCGAAGTGACGCTAGCAAATCTGGTTCGACGGTTTCAATGAGTCCTTATTGCGTCACGCGATTCTCACATTAGACACGCTTGCAAATTCAGTCTAGCCTTAGCGTAGCGAGAGCCTAGCGAGAAGAACGATGGATCCCAGATATTACGAGGCGCATCCAACAGGGCATATGGACAAGAAAAACCCACCCGAACCTGCCAAGGGGTTCCAAAGTCCACTTTTTGATTGACTGAGCAGGAAGAAGATGGCCGCTGGATAGGTGAGATTGCTGCTCTCCCTGGGGTTTTAGCCTATGCATGAACCGAAGAGCAGGCGCGAGCAAATGCTTATGCACTGGCCCTTCGCGTGATTGCTGATGAGGTTGAACACTCCAAATCAGTGCCCAAATCCCTCAGCATCAGTTCAGTATCTGCGTGGGCATGCATCTGGAAAAGCGCAAAACCACGCCAAGTTTAGGGGGGACTGTTAATCAGAAAGCAAATATCTTGATTTTTGGGGATTTCGTAACTGGATAGTTGGTAAGTGAAGCCTGCCAAGGCAGCGGGAAAGCAGGGTCTTTTGACAAATCGGGATAACGAGTTTGGCGGTGGGATAAAATAGCCTGCAAATGGTCCACACCCAGCTCTCTGGCTTTGTTCTTGCGGGTGGCAAGAGCACGCGCATGGGCCAGGACAAAGCATCTGTCACGCTGAACGGCCTTACTCTGCTCCAGCACGCATTGGCTGCCTTGCGGGAAGTCTGCCGGGACGTCGCTATCCTTGGAAAACGCGAGTTGTATGGCGGGCTCGGGCCGGTCTATGAAGACATCTTCCCCGGATGCGGTCCGCTGGGCGGGATCCATGCCGCGCTCTCCAATTCGCAGACGGAGTTCAACCTTATCATCGCCGTGGACACGCCTTTTTTGTCCCCGGAATTTCTTTCCTATCTGGCGGACAGGGCCATCGATTCCGGCGCGGTCGTCATCACTCCGGAGATCAATGATTACACGCAGCCGCTCTGCACGGTCTATGCGCTCGACTTCCTGCCCATCGCGGAACATGCCTTAAAGGTGGGCGATTATAAGATTGTGCCGCTCTTCCCTTCAGGCCAAACTCTAGTGATCAAAGAAGCCGAACTGCGCCAGTTTGCCTTCGCCGCGGATATGTTTGAAAATCTAAACACGCCGGAGGACCTGGCCCACGCGCGACGCCGTTTCTCCGATCAGGGTACATGAGCCATCCTCCGCAAAATTCGGAGCAGAAACCGTACATCGAGTTCCAGCACGTGTACAAGGCGTTTGGCGATAACCACGTCCTGGAAGACGTGAGCTTTCAGGTCTTCCCCGGCGAAACACTCTGCATCCTGGGCCGCAGCGGCGTTGGAAAGTCGGTTTCACTCCATCACATTATGGGCTTTCTTAAGCCGGACTCTGGCCGCGTGATAGTCGCATTTGAGGACATTACTGAAGCCACGGAAGCGCAGCTTGAGCGTATCCGCAAAAAAGTCACAATGGTTTTCCAGAACGGCGCGTTGTTCGATTCGCTCAGCGTTGGTGAAAACGTCGCCTTTCCATTGCGTGAGCGCCATGATCTGGACGAACAACAGATTTATCAGATTGTGGACGGCCTGCTCGACATGGTGGGCGTAAAAGCCATGCGTGATCTTCTTCCTTCCGATCTTTCCACCGGGATGAAACGCAGCGTCGCCATCGCGCGCGCGCTTTCGGCACAGCCGGAATGCATTCTTTACGACGAGCCAACCACCATGGTCGATCCGCTCATGGCCCAGCTTCTCGGCGACCTGATCCAAAAGCTGAAAGTCCAGCTCAAGCTCACCAGCGTGGTGGTAACCCACGACATGCGTTTGGCCAAGAAGCTGGCGGACCGCATCGTGTTTCTGCATGAAGCGCGCGCTATCTTTGTGGGATCAGTGCATGAAATGGAACGCGCACATGAAGAAGTAGTGCAGGAATTTTTGAAGCTGGATGAATTGATCGTGCCCGGACGGGACGATGGATACCAAGCGTATACCTGATTTTCAATCCCGACCCTGAGCTTGTCGAAAGGGAGGGATCCCTGCCGCTGCGAATTACTGAAAGTTCTGGAAACTGAGTAGCTTATTGAATTTCTGTCTTATTCCTGAAGAATATCGTACCTATAGAGATCCCTCGCTCCTCTCGGGATAATCAAAAATCCTCCGGTTCCTCCTTTCCTCTGTGTTTCAAGTTTTTTCTTGGCTGGCACCTAAGCTCTAACTCCGCGTTTCTCCAACACAGCCAGCAAACTATTCTTTGCCTGGCTGCTCAGCCTGCCGCTGCGTATAACATCCTTGATCAAATTAACGGGAAGTTCCGCGGCCAGATGGATCAACCGGCCTGACGGTGTGTTCTTGTTGCCCAGCAGCGCCGCTTTAATGTCATTGCGGTAAGACCATTTCTGGTGGCGTGAAACCGCGGGCGCCAGCAGTTCCGTCCCATGTTCGGCTTTCAAAACCTTCACAATTGAAACTTCCGTCATCTGCGGATTCGCCAGGGCCGCTTGCATGATGCGCTCTTCTTTATCGAGCAGCAGCGCGGCAGCAACGCGGCCGGAACTGCGTCGCGCCAGCGTGATTCGCTCTCCTGACGAAATACTTGCCAGCTTGCCGATTAGCACTTCTTCCGCTGCGCGCTTCACGTCCGGCTGGACGGATGGCAGCAGCGCCACCTGCATCAGCTCAAACGTATAAAGGTGGCGTATCGTTGGCACCGACACATGCCGCGGCGTTCGCGGATGCATCACCACAGCCATGCGCACTTTGCGCTGCCTAATTAGTGGGCCATTCTTGCTCAGCGCTTCCAGCGCTTCACGCGGCAGGTCGCGATGGTTCAGCAAAGCCAATGCCAGGTCTTCTGTCAGCCGCGCATCGGCAGCCACGGCGATAAGAATTTCCGGAGAAGGGTCATGCACCAGCCGTTCCAGATCGGCATCGGGCGGCAAAGATATTTTCTTTATTTCACTGCGAACGCGCGGCGGTTCAGGCTGCTCCGGCGCTTCCTGCCCGCCTTCATTTTCGTGCGAGGCCCACTCGCTCATCGTCTCACTCCGCGCTGCGCGGCAATCTCCAGCGCGCCCAGCACCGGACGCACAAACGCAAAGCTCACCGCAGCTTGCGGCTGCTCCGCTTTCATCTCTTCCTTAAACGCCTGGCGCACCAACGGCGATCCTTGAAGCACTCCGCCCGCCAGCGCCACCGGCACCACGCCTCCATCCGGCCACAGTCGATTGATAACTGCGCTCGCCAGCCTAGCCAGCGCTTTGCCAGCGCGATCAGTAATGGCTCGCGCTTTGGCATCTCCGTGCTCCGCGGCATTTACTACTGGTCCAGCCAGTTCGGGAAATCTTGGTTCGGAAGAGTTTGCCAGCCGGATCACTTCTTCCGGCGCAACTTTCCAGCAATCGGCAATAGTGGCCAGCAGGCAGTTGCTCTTGCCGGAAT
>JBARNL010000280.1:0-1843 GCA_049802955.1 Candidatus Angelobacter sp. | reverse complement strand
TTCAAAACTGGGCCGCTCGTTGACGGCAATATGAACCGTTAGAGATGCCGTGCCGCCCTGAGTGATGGTCACGATGGAGGGATTCACGGTTACAACAAACTCAGGATCTGTCTGGGCCGGCAAGCGGGACGCAAGCCCCATGATTATCAGGAACAACACGGCTGCACGGACGGCAGATCGCGACATTAATTCCCTCCCATCCTGGTTCTGAATATTTCTGTTGCTCTGTATTCTGCCATTAGGATACGTCTGACAGAGCAGTTGTTCTAGTTCAATCAAAAAAATCTGATGGGACCGCATTTTTTCTCTTTTAGTTGCGACCGCTGCAGAAGTTCACTGATCCAGGATCGGCCCGGAGTAGAATTAATCAGAATCCCCCACGTAAAGCCCCGAGTCCAATGCTAAAGGTTGGCGATTGGCATGCAAGCTTGCTTTACAGTTCGTCAGTCGACAGGACTTTAAAAATATATGTGCGGAATCGTAGGTTATGTAGGCAAAAAACGGGTTGTCCCTGTCATTATTGACGGCCTCAGGAGTCTGGAATATCGCGGATATGACTCCGCCGGGATCGCCGTCTGCGGCAATGGCAACGGCGGAGCCGTGCAGATACGGCGCGCTGAAGGCAAGCTGCGCAACCTGGAAGAAGCCATCCGCCTGAAGCCGCTGGAAGGCAGCTGGGGTATCGGACACACGCGCTGGGCCACGCACGGCCGACCAACAGAAGAGAATGCCCATCCGCATCGCGACTGCACCGGCAAAATCGTGGTGGTGCATAACGGCATTGTGGAAAATTATCTTCAGCTCAAGAAGAAGCTGATTGAAGAAGGCCACAAGTTTGCCACTGAGACAGATACAGAAGTCATCGCGCACCTGATTGAAAAAGCTTTAGACGCCAAGGGCAACGGTCATCGTCCCAGCCTGGAAGAAGCCGTGCGCAGAACCGTGAAGCAGCTGACCGGCGTGTTTGCCCTGGGCGTGATTTCTGAAGACGAGCCCAACAAGATTGTTGCGGCGCGCAACGGCCCGCCGGTGGTCATAGGAATAGGCGACAACGAATATTTCGTTGCTTCCGATATCCCAGCGCTCCTGCCGCACACGCGCGACATCTTCTTTCTTCACGATGGCGACCTGGCGGTGATCACCACGTCGGGCGTTCAAATTACTGATTTTGACGGCAAGGCGGTGCAGCGGGAAATCCAGCATGTGACCTGGGACCCCATTATGGCGGAAAAAGGCGGGTTCAAGCACTTCATGCTCAAGGAAATCTATGAGCAGCCAAGCGCCGTGCGAGATACCACTCTGGGCCGCGTCTCGTTGGATTCCGGCCGCGTTTTTCTGGAAGAGATGGATGTAACCGAAGACGAACTGCGCAACGTGCAGAAGATCAACATTGCCGCGTGCGGCACCAGTTGGCACGCCGCGCTGGCGGGCAAATTTATGATCGAGCGGCTGGCCCGCATTCCCGTGGAAGTGGATTATGCCAGCGAGTGGCGTTATCGCGATCCCATTACTTCCAGCAAAGAAATTACGCTCCTGATCACGCAGTCCGGCGAGACCGCCGATACGATTGCCGCCCAACGCGAAGCCAAAGCTAAAGGCTCCAAGACGCTGGCCATCTGCAACGTGGTGGGCGCAATGATTGCCCGCGAAGCTTCCGGCACCGTTTATACGCATGCCGGCCCGGAGATTGGCGTGGCCTCTACCAAGGCTTTCACGGCGCAGCTTACCGCGCTTTTTCTGCTGGCGCTTTACTTGGGTGAGCTGCGCGGCGCCACGTCGACGGAAGACGCACGGCGATATATCGATGAATTGCTCAAATTGCCTTCCAAGCTGGAGTCGATTC
>JBARNL010000279.1:0-13476 GCA_049802955.1 Candidatus Angelobacter sp. | reverse complement strand
CTTCAAGCCCGGCACGCGGACTTTATTCGTGGCCAGGGCGTAAAACATGAAAGCGTCGTCCGAGTCAGGACTATGAGCAACGGAAATTTCGCGAACGGCGGAAGAAACAGACGAAGATGACATACTTGAAATCCTACAACAGTCTGGGCGTTCCTGCGGGCAACAGGAACTTAATCTCTTGATGGTGTAAAAGCTTTCACGCTGGCCCGTGGGAGCACACTGGGACAAGAATCACATTCGGACAAGAACCGTAACAGGCTAAACTTTTTCTACAGGTTCCTGTTCAGGGGCCACTTCCAGCACGGAACTGGTCTGAGTGGCATGAGGCCGGTGCAAATGCCAGCGCAGCCGCCAGAACATGGCGGCCACCGCCGCCACAATGGCCACGATGGAAAGCGCTAACACGATGTACAGGGCCTTCATCAGCATTCGCGGCTAGCATACCAGAGCTGCGCATTGGGCGGCTGCGGAAAAAGCTCTTAGACTCCCACGGGGAAAGGCTTAGTATGCGGCTCCTGCGCGGCCCTGCCGCGGCGTTCAAACCGGCCTTGCAGCAATGACATTAATCCCGTGTACCAGTATCCCAGCACAAAAAGCAGCAGGAACGGGATCGTCCAGTAATTGCCGCTGCTGAAAGCGTAAACGCACATGGCGACAAAATACGCTCCCACCAGCAGTTCCAGCCATGGAACAATACCAAGCCGCCGGCGATATTTCTGCCCCTGGACTTTATCGGCCTTCGACTGCACGGCATACTTGGGCGTCCGCTTAAATGCTGACTTGATCCCCAGCAGCGCTTCAATTACCGCGCGGGTATTCGTGAGCGTCAGGCCGATTCCCAGCGCCATCAGGAATGGCAGGAACAGAAACGTGCGAGGCCAGCGCCGCGGAAAAAGTTCTTTCTGTGAAACCAGATAAAAGCTGGAAATAGAAAACGTGGACGCCAGAAACAGCGGCAGATCGATCACCAGCATCTGGAACCAGCCGCCAAACGACCGGATAATCATGGCCGGCATGAGCAGCGTGGAAAGTACGATCATCAGCGGATAGCTCAGGTTCGCGCTCAGGTGATAAAACGCTTCCACCTTCACCCGAAACGGAGCTTTGCTCTTGAATACCTTGGGCAGGATTTTCTTGCCTGTTTGTATCAACCCTTTGGCCCAGCGCGCCTGCTGGGTCTTGAATGCCGTCATCTCAATGGGCAGTTCCGCAGGGCATTCCACGTCCTGAAGGTACTTGAACTTCCAGCCCGCCAGCTGTGCGCGATAGGAAAGGTCGGTGTCTTCCGTCAACGTGTCATGCTCCCAGCCGCCTGCGTCGGCAATGGCCTGCCGGCGCCACATGCCCGCTGTACCGTTGAAGTTGAAAAACACCTGGCTGCGTGAGCGTCCGCCGTGCTCCAGCACAAAGTGTCCGTCCAGCAGAATAGCCTCGACCTCGGTAAGAAAAGAATAATTGCGGTTCAGGTGCGTCCAGCGCGTCTGCACCATGCCGATCTTTGGATCTGTAAAGTGATGCACCACGCGCATCAGCCAGTCTTCCGGCGGAACAAAGTCAGCGTCAAAAATGGCGACCAGCTCACCCTTGGCCGTCAGCAATCCGTTTTGCAGCGCGCCTGCTTTAAAGCCTTCTCGATTCGTCCGGTGAATATAAGAGATGGGATGGCCCAGCGCGGCATATCGATCCACGACGGCCTGTGCCACAGTCACTGTCTCGTCTGTGGAATCGTCCAGCACCTGGATATCGAGCTTGTCCTTGGGATAGTCGATCTTGCAGATCGATTCCACCAGGCGGTCCACTACGAACTGCTCGTTGTAAATCGGAAGCTGGATGGTCACGCGCGGAAGCTCCGCGAATTTTGCCGCAGGTTCCGTGGTCCGGTTCTTGCGGTTGCGGTAATACATGTACACCAGCGCGTACCGATGCATGCCGTATCCGGCCAAAATCACCATCACAATGAAATAAGGAATGAGCAGCGCCAGATCAAAGCCGTTGGGGGAGTAGAGACCCTTGAAGGTCCTGTCCATGAACTGGCTCTTGAAATAATGAACCAGCCCCTTCTGCGAATTGACCAGAAGGAACATCACTAAAGCGGCGCAGACATTCAACGTATACACTCCACAAGCGGAAACTAAGAATCCCATATTTTAACCCAATTTGCTTTTGACCATCGGGAGGAGGCACTACCCCTCCAGGGCAAACGCATCTTAATTTTTTGGCGACAAAGATTACCGAGTTGGTGCCTCTTCAGCTTGTTTGGCAATCAAAATCAAATGTAGCGGTACCAATTGGGGCAAAATATTTCTCCTTGTAAGCCATATTTCTCACGTTGGTGCCCGAGTTTAGCCGCATATATTGCTCTGCCTGCGGTTACAGCTTACAAAACGAATTAAGATGCGTTTGCCCTGACTACCCCTCCGGGCTCATCCCAGCTCATCCCATTTTGGCGTGGCTTTGACCCAGATCGCGTTGCGCTAACGGTCCCACTCGCATCGCCGTTAAGCCGTGGTCGTGAAGTGGCTCCGATCCGCGTTCATCCGTATTGATGCGCGGTAAATTTTTGTTTTCCTCTGCGTTCTCTGCGGTAAAAGATGTGTAGTATTCCCTCAACCCCGGAATGTCCCGCGTGAATATCGGCTTGGGAGTCTCCACACCCGTCTCCTCTTGAATCGCGACCTTCTCTTCCACTGTATCCGTCACCAAGTCATCGTCCGCAGCCTTTCCAAACGTTGTCTGACCCACGTTCGTCATCGCCAGTTGCATCGAGTACAACAATAGCCCGGCCTTCTTCGTTGAGATCGTGTCATCAATCAGCGCCTTTTGTATTCGCATCAGTCCCACCTGGATTGAATTGGCGTCTTCCGCCGCCGGCAGCCGCAACGCTAGCGCGCGCGCCTCCATCATCTGCCTGTGCGCGTAGCAGTAAATATGGTTGCGCATCTGCGGTGAACCGCAACTCGTTCCGTCCTGCCTCACCCACCGGCAGCGCGGAGCATCGTTCGCCCGCCGCAAGCCTTGCTGCAACTTCTCGTCAAACGCCCGCTTCCGCTCTCGGTCTTCGGCGTCCATCTCCTGGGTAAGCCAGGGATTCTGCTCCATAAGGCTCCTCACCGCGCTGTAGCCCTCGGCCACCCGTCTCACCAGCGCAGACGCCTCCTGCCTAACCTGCTCGCGGACTAACTCTTCCCGCCCTATAACTTCCTTATTCTCATTCTCTGAAGTCCGGTTGCCGTTCATCGATCCAGTCGTCATGTCGCACATCCTTTTTCACTCTCGACTATCGTTTTCCCGCTCCTTATCGGATCGTAGACACAGCTCAAAACCCAATTTTGGCGGAAGTAATCAACTATAGTACGGATTACGTGTGCGAATCAATTGCGAAAGAGGACATTAGAGGAGGTTTGTTGGCCGATGAGCACCCGCGAGAAACTCTCATCGAAGCTGCGCAGCTAGCCAGTGCTCTCTCGGCCGATATGGTGTCACCTATTATCAGACTTTGTAAACTCACCGAGTTATGGAAGGTCCGCTGAAAATCTCATCAGCTCTCTTGGCTCGTGTGGCGCAGCCCGGGGTCCCCAACGCGCCCGGTTTTGGCTCGTTGGGGTGGAGTCGCCCCTCGGCTGTGCGGATCTGTTCCCACTCCACAGACAGACGCAATCGCTGAAACTTACAAAGTGCCAGTCCCGCTTCAGCGGGACGGCCGATAATAGCCCGGCATGTTGCCGAAGCGCGTAGCACGCGCCGAGGCATAAATGCCGGGTAAGCAAAAGAACGGCTTTATTCCGCTCTGCCGAAGGCTCACGCGCAGCGCAGCGGCGCGCGTAGGAGAAATGGATGATGATCATAAAAAGCTGCGGCTTTCATGCTTGTACGGCACAGCTCCCGGAGGTGCATCAATGAGTTCGCTATGGACCGCAGCCGCCCTCCCTTGCGATTCGCCGCTTGCTCGTGAACTAATGTAAGAAGAAACACGATGCTGCTTTCGGTTAGCCATCCGTGCTGCCGAGGTCATTCTGACTCGAGCGCCACAGGCGCAGAAGCGCGCTTCATGCGTGCCTAGTCCAGGCTGAGGGACAGGGGCTCCACAAGACGCGTAATTTGCTCGTTGTGGCGTCTCATTCCTTTGTCAACACGAAACGATCAAAATCAGTTTTCAATGTTCTTAGCTACTACTCGCGTGCCGCTTGCTTTCCTGTGTGATTCGAGATGAGAACTTATGTAATCACTCAAAATGCTAAAAGCTTCGCTATGTTTTTGTCGCCGTTCGGCGCGGTTGTAAGGAATGACAGTAGTTCCCAGCAAGCCCTGCATCGTCATACTCAAAAGACTTGGGCGAGCAGTTCGTCCCTTTGATAAGTAGTATTCAGCGAACGCTGGTTTGAAGGGACTCTTTTGTATGCGTTCGTAGGATTGTGCCCAATTAACTACAGCGTCTAACTCTATTGAGGAGTCACCGCAATGCCCAACGGTTATCGTTGTCCACTCTTCTACGTGCCGCTCCATGCTCACATGCCGCAACGTATGTCTCGATATGCGATCCTCCCAACGGTGCAAAATGTCATTGTGCACATGGATTCGGACACCATTGATTAAACCCCAATTCTGACTTCCGGTACGGTGAATTTCTAAATGAGCTCTTCCCCACGATTCAACCATTTGAATTCCGACATCATTGCTTGGCCCTTGCACAATAGCTGTTTCAGTCATATCGAATTCAGGTAGATCGATGCCCCGAGGCACAAACGCGGGACAAAGTACCCGGGAGACGTTAAGAGATGAAGTTATGCCCCTCTCATAAACAGTAAACCCACTTTGTAAGCACAAATAATCGCGATTGCGATCCTTCCAAGAAAACCCTGGATATGACATTGGCGCAAGATTGCGTGGTCCTCCACTTTCATGCAATTGCGGCTCCCATGGCTCAGTCAACACAAAGGCACAAATGTCTCTACAGATATCGATCATCAACTCCTTTTCGAATGGTAATTGACGAGAACTTAACTGTGTGCGCGTGAGAGTGAGTGGAAAAAGACCGTCTGGATCAAATACAGAGAGACGCGGGGCCCGAAGATTAAGTTCGTGCAATTCATGCAACCATCCGTCCGGCATACTATTTGCATTGTGTTTTACAGCAATGCCATTGCACGCGATCTCGCCAAATCCGTGAAAGCTCCACTGAATATCCTTATAACCACCGGCACAGATGCGATGCCATCCAGATGGTAAAGGTGCCACCCCGCAGGAGGGCCAGCGGTCCCACAATGGATACGACCTGCCTTCGATGACAATACTCAGAGACGGAGATTGCAACAAATAAACCTCATTAGGAAGAGTTCCGAATCCATATTCGCGTTTTGACAGCGCGCCATATATTACGCGCCCGATCTCAGAAATGAGCCGCGCCGTGATGTTTTCCGTGAGCTCAATTGTGATTGTCGTGCCAACCGGCCTTTCTATAAGCTCAAGCTCGATCATTTCTGTGTCCAATGTGGCTGAGAAAGCGATTCCTTTCGGATCGGAAATATGTCTTGTTGAAACGCTGATTTTATCGCCTAGCAAAAACGCCGCAAGCACGCCTATCCCGAACCGTCCAGATCTGATAACCCGAGAGTGACCCGATTCGTCCTCATGTATCCTTCTCCACTCTTGACTTCTTCGATAAGATGCACCGGCCCGCAGGAAATATCGAAGAAGAGTGTCGAGAGTCATCCCAACACCGCAGTCTTTGACCGACAGAGTTGTCTTTCCGTGACGGGCTTGTGTGAGTTCGATCAAGATATCCGCCTGTTTCGACGAACACCCTTTTGGATTAGGCTCCGTTGTGATGTCCCATAGCTCTAAGCATGCGTCCACAGCGTTCTGAATTAGTTCTCGAACCCCATATGTTGGATTATCTCCGTAAAGGGGCTGTGCTAAGAGTTTGAGAAGTTCAGCATCTGCGGCCACAAATGAAGCTCTGCATGGAACATAGCTGACGTATTTAGAAAATTTTTCGGGATCATCAAGGTTAGATTTCACTCTGCGTAGCTCTAGCCCTAGGCCACACAGCTTTTCTCTTCTTCCATACACCTCACCCAAAACTGCCCATACAATATCCAATTCAGATTGGAACCCATGGAGCAGCTCTGTAAGCCTTAAGAAAGTTTGTACATCCGGTGGCCTTGCTTGAATCAGAATTGCTTCAGGGTCGTCATCTTGTGTGGTGATATTTGAAATGGCTTCATGGTTACGCCATTCCTGTAGCGATATTGGGCTTCGTAACCGCGTTACTCTCAGGTGCTGAGAAGGAGCGCGCTCAGCCTGGATTTGCAAGTAATCAGCAATTCTTAGGATGCACATTAAATAGATAATGTGAGCATCTCGGTATTCCTGTAGATGATAGTGAGATTGAATATATTCAAAGAAGCTGCGCAACGGGCCTCCGTGGCTCCTCGCGATGAGGCCGCTTATATCACGCAATTCAGGAGGAAGCGTTCTTGGAATACCAATTCCTGGCGCACCAGGAAGATCGTGTAGCGCTATTTCATGAGCAAGTCTCGCATGATGTCGTCTAAGAAACTCGCCAATTAATCGCCGATCCCTCAACGTAAACTGCTCCGGGTCATTTCCGGGAACACGGATCTCGGTGGTGTCACCAAAAATTCTGAGAAGTGTTTTGCCGTCAAATCTTCTTGCTTCAGATATAAATTCCCTCCACAATTCGGCCCAGGGTTTGGTATCTATATCGTGGGTGGCCCGTGTGAGAGTCGGAGAGAGCAGACTCAAAAACCCATACTCGTTCAGGTGCATGCCTAAATCGTGGAGAAGCACCGCAAGAATCAATAAACAAATATCTATGGGTGTGATTAGTTCTCTGGATCTTTCAGCGATCAAGGCATCAGCGGTTCTTAGAACTTCTGATAAGTGCTTTTCTCCATGGTCGGTATACTCTGGAAAAAATGGCAGCTTGCTCCATTCAAGAATGGGCTCAAAGGTTGATATAGCTGTTTGCACAGCGGAGAAAAGTCGTCGATCAAGCTGTAAAACCTTTTCAAAACGTGAGGGAATCACGATCATTGCTATATCCCAGAATGGTGCTAAGCATTCTAAAGCAAAAGTACGAGGAGGCTAATGTCATCTTTTTGACTGTCGTACCGGGCAGCCAGAGGTTCAAGTGGTTTGAACGGGGAAAGGAGTGTCAGTAACTCCAGCATCAGTTCAAAAACAGTTGTCTATACAGCGTATCCCGCCGTTTCGGCACAAACCCTGCATCGCGAATCATCCTGCGCAGTTCTTCTTCCGTGGTGCAGTTGGTGACGCCGGCAGACCGGACGACGTTTTCTTCCAGCATCACTGATCCAACATCATTACCGCCAAAGCGCAGGCCAAGCTGGCAGACTTTCAACCCCTGCGTGACCCAGCTCGATTGCACGTTCTTAAAGTTGGAGAGATAGAGCCGCGCAATGGCCAGCACTTTCAGGTATTCGACGGCGGTGGCTTCTTCCCAGTGTCGTCCACCCAGAGCCGTGTTGCCGGGCTGAAAGCTCCATGGGATAAACGCCGTGAATCCACCGGTCTCTTCCTGCAATTCATAAACGCGTTGGAAATGGTTGATGCGGTGCTCAAAAGTCTCGCCCACGCCAAACATCATCGTAGCCGTAGTGCGCATGCCTAGCTTGTGCGCTGTGCGGTGGACGTTAAGCCAGTCATCGGTCAGGCATTTCAGGCGCGCGATCTTGTAGCGCACTTCGTCGTCCAGAATTTCCGCGCCGCCTCCGGGAATGGAATCCAGCCCCGCCGCGCGCAGCCGAATAATCGTCTCTTCAATCGAGAGGCCGCTCACGTCGGCAAAGTGGATGATCTCTGAAGCCGAAAAGCAATGCAGGTGAATCTGCGGAAAGCGCTGCTTAATGCCGCGCAGCATCTCCTCATACCACTCAATCTTCAAGTCCGGATGCAGCCCACCCTGCATCAGCACGCCGGTACCGCCGAGTTCCACGGTCTCGCGGATTTTGTCATAGATCGTTTCCATCTCCAGCACGTAACCTTTGGCGCGTCCGGGCCCTTTCACCGGCGCGTAAAAGGCGCAGAAGGTGCAGTATTCCGTGCAGAAGTTGGTGTAATTAATGTTGCGATCAATGATGTATGTGGCCACGCCTTCCGGATGCAGCTTGCGGCGCAGCGAATCGGCTTCCATGCCCAGGCCGATCAGGTCGTCCGAGCGGAAAAGGTCCAGCGCTTGTTGTTTGGTCAGGGACATGTGACCCACTGCATTCATTCTAATCTACCCTAAGTAAACTGCCCACAAAGTAGCCGCGCAAAAGTGATATGATAGTTCGGTTTGTGGTAAGCCTGTGCCTCTGAGCACGTGATCCACTTGAAAGAGAGAAGTAATGCAGCAGCCGGCAGAGCATCGCCAAGCACGTCCACAAGGTCATTCCAAAGACGATCCAACCGGCCCCAAGCGAAGTCTGGCGGGATTTAAGCGGGAAGAGGTAAGGGTTCCTGTGAAAAAGTATGTCTCGAGCGAGCCGGAGACTCCAAAAAAACGTCCGCCTATTTCTTGAACGCCGCCTTAAACGTTATAAGGAGCAACCCTCCGATCTCCCCAATAGTGGCCCCGCCCAGCCATTTCAGTAGTGCTGCGTCTAGAGAAAAATGCCAGAGCTTAAAGCCCTGCAAATAATAGATGGCCATCGTAGCTGCAAGCAGCCCGCCGTACGCCCTGAGAAGAAACCGCACCATCCGTTCCTGTTGAGTAATCTTCGCTTCAGTGGTGACCCTGGTGACCCAATCCTTAATAGGTGGTTCGCTGGTCGTCTTTGAGTATGTCATCGATAATCTTCATCAAGCCCGATTAGATTATGCTTTCGCAAGTGCTTGACTTGAGGCGCGTGCGCTGGCCGCTCGTGCCACATTTCGTAGCAAAGGCATAATCAGTACGCGATAGACCTTCTCCCTTTCATTGACGGCGGCTATCTCATTGCCGTTCTTTGTCTCATTCACGGCCCACTCTAGAAGAGTGAACGCATTATTGGCCAGGTCCTTCATGCTTTCTGCCCCGATATCTTCTCGAAGTTGTTGCAGATCCTGAATGCGTTCCTCGGTAAATTCAAAATTCATCCTCATGTTGTGCGCTTTGCTCCTCGATGATTCCGCCACTATATCATTGCCAATGAGTATGTCAATAGCAATTTTTACTTATGTTATACTCATATTTCGCCAAGATCCAGTCTGAACTCCCTCAGTTCCGGACAATAGAATGTTGAAATATATGTCTATTACGCCACTTTTTCTTTTTTTGATCGTTCCTGCGCGCATTCTGCCACTCTTTGCTGCAGCGGATTGATCAATACACGATAGGTTTTTTCCCGTTCATTGACTGCCGCAATCACATTCTGCTCCAAACTTTCGTTGACTGTCCATTCCAAGACTGTAAAAGCATTGTTGAAGAGCTCCTCTAAACCCGCATTCGTCAGGGTTTGCAACCGTTTCAAATCATCGGCGTGCTCCGGGGAAAAAGTCAAAGTCATCTGCATAAGCGTGCTCCTTCTGTGAATCACTAATAATAGTCCGAGTATTGGCCTGCGTCAATCATACTCACATTGTACTCACTATTATTTTGAACCCGGCACGTCGACTGAAGTTGCCTAAGGTCTACACATAATCCTTTGTAACTCATTAAAATCATTAAGTTATGTAATGTCTGCAGAATGTAAATCTGGAATCGGGTACTAAAACGTGCTCACGCGGTCCGCGTTCTCGGCTCTTTGGTATCCGGAATCACCGGTTTGCCTTCGCGTTTGCGCTTCCACCACCAGTAGAACGCAGCCATCCCACCGATGACGCAGAGGCTAATCACGATCCACAGAATGGGACGATAATACTGGTGAAAGAAGCCAAAAATCTGTTTGCTGTACATCGATCCCAACCAGGCCAGCAGCCCGTAACGGATGGCGCGCGCCAGTCCCACAGCGAGCAGGAAGTACCGTTTGGGATACTTCAGCGCGCCCGCCACGATCAGGAATGGCGAGAAGGGTACCGGCGGTGGCAGCAGCGCCGGCACAAAAAGACTCCAGAAGCCGTATCTTTTAAATAGCTTGTAAATCCTCTCAGACTTCTTCTTAGAGAGCTTTTTCTCCAATGCCTGTTCGCCACTCTTGAATCCCAGCCCATAGGTCACGTAGGCGCCTACGATGCCGCCGATCGTCGCCATGATGGCGTAATACGGCCACCAGCTTTTCTGGTGTGCGGAAAGCACAATGGTGAGCGCGTCCATGCTCCCGGGCATGGGGACAACAGAATTATCGGCCAGGCCCAGCAGGATCAGCCCAAGACCACCCAGGCGTTCCAACCATGACCCTAATGAGAGCAGAATGACAAGCGGCACAGATCATTGGATGCCAAATTTGGTTGCAGTAGCAATTGAGAGTTGTAAAGCGGGTAAGGCGTCTGGTTGGGTCGTTCCGATCCAATCCGCGTACGCTGCTTGGACGCTTGTTACATAGGGCCCACTCTTTCACTGGCGGACCCGGGCAGGGCCTTCGCCCTTTTCCTGATGGGTCAAGATACATCCTGGGAATTTAAAGACGGACTGCTGGATCTGCGACGCGCTGCCCCAGAAAAATCAGTTCAGGAACCTGGGTGAAGACGCCACATTCCAGCCCGTATTTGTAGAACAGGTTCAGCCCTTCAAGGTTCTCGGCGTCGAGCCCGTAATCAACGTTTTCCGTCAGGTAATCCGCAATCAGCTTGGGAGAGAGACTTAGTTTTGACGCCCAGGCTGAGGCGATTTCCGGGATGTGCTTCAGCCCGTTGTCCCGCGATTGTTGAAAGACCTGTGAGATGTTCGGCTCGGCTGCCCGGCCTTCCAGAGCCGCCTTGCGCACCGCCCAGAAAGCAAAGACAAATGGCCGCCCCGTCCAGCGCTTCCACTCTTCCGCCAGGTCGTAAACAAAGTAGCCGTCCGTGCGCGCCTGGAGCGCGGGATCTCCAATCAGCAGCGCGGCGTCATGCCATTGCAGCATTTCTTTGAGAGAAGGCTTCTGCCGGGTAAAACCGGGATCAAGGCCGACAAACTTTCTCAGGTAAATCTCCACCAGCGCGGCTGAGGTGCGGGACGAATCGTCGGTAGCCACGCTGCGGATTCTGTCGATACGAACTTTGCTCACCAGCAAAATCGACCGCACTTTATTTTTCGCGGCAATCGCCACGTCAGGCACAATCACGAGATCAGGAATTGCCGTGTACGCCGCGACCGGAATAATGCCAATATCGGCCGAGCCCTCCTTTAATTGCTCGGCGCAGCGTGAGGGGATGGTGTAGCCGATCTCAAAATGCTGCCGCAACTGAGCTGCCGTCTCTCCATTCTCAAAGTCCCACATGAGCGGAGCAGTGTTCAAAAAGCTGATGGCAGAGATGCGGAGAGGGGACATGCATTCCGATTTTAACAGGTAGGTCGTTAGATCAATATTAGATTGACCGCAAAACAAATCCGCGCCCGCTGAAATGGAGTGGCGGCTCTAGCCCTCGTCAGTTCTGTTCTCCACAGTTCCACGTGAATTTGAGTGATGCATCGACTTTCCGGTTCAATATGTCCGTAGGAAATTTCCATTTCGATGCCGCATCTTTCGCTGAAGCGCACAAAATTGGATGAGCGCCTGTGCAGACTGAGCTGGTGACGTCACCGGCTGGTCCAATCTGCAGCTTAAGTAGCACAGTTCCTTCAATGTGCGCGATTCGCGCCATCTGCGGATACTCCGGTTCAACGTAGGTTTCTGGTTGCATCGGCAGACTGGATACGAGTCTTACGGGCTCCCGATGAGGCGTCTTCTGCGCAGCGCGGAATATCTCAGACAGGCGGGCAGTTTGAAAAAGAGCATCGTATTTACCCGCGGCAATCTCTTGAGATGCCGGTGACGACGGCTGATCGAGCTTGGTCTCTCCAGAAACAGGAAAGACCGGTTTATCCAATGGCCCCGGCCCGGTTGCCTGTTCAAGGTTCGCCAGCAACTCCATAGTTTGCAACGTATGCTGCGGAGTACCGGGATGTTGACCAAACAAATCTCTATCGAGCACTGCGGAACGAATGATTCTCGTTCCGCTGCCGCATTGAACCTCCATGGCGACATCAGCGCCACTAAAGACCAGGCAATGCTTGCACCGTTTCAGCTCTCGATGAAGCTTCTTATCGGGAATAGTGCAAGGGTTGCCGCTCAATAGGCTAGCGACAGAACCCTTCACTTGGGCTGATCTGATCTCGATTTTGGCAGGTTGGCAAGATCCTTCATTAGGAGTGAGCAAGATGTTTTCGATTGAGACGCCATCTCCCGTGTCGCGAACCACGAACAAATCGTAGTAGTTGAAGGGTGGACCGAAGTCGAAGAATGTACGGCGCCCGAGCACGAATTTGTTCGGCATGGCATCGGCATCCCGCTTCTGCGCAAAAGCAATGCTTGCCATTACCCAAAGCAAACAAAGCAAAACTGGCGTCCGCATGCGCGAATAGTAGCACAGCTTTGTGACGGTCGCCTTGACAGTCATTCGGAAATCCGTGTACAGTCCGCCAAAGTTCCCATCGGGAAGGCGCAACCGTCGCAATGTCCACCGCAAGAGCTGTTACTTCGAATTCAATTTACTGGCTTGCGCTTTCCCTTACGCCGGGCCTCGGTCCCACTCGTGGGCGCAAGCTGCGCGAGCGTTTTGGCACTGTCCAGGACATCTTTCACGCGTCTCTCACCGAACTGGAAGCCGAGAATCTGCAAGCGCAATCTGCCCAGCATATTGCGCTGGGAAAATCGCTGGAGCTGGCGAATGACGAGATTGCGAAAGCCGCGGCCGGCGGCATTCAGCTTATCTGCCGTGACGATGAAAGCTGGCCGGCGCGCCTGAGTGAAATTTACGATCCGCCGCTGGTCCTTTATGTGCGCGGAAATATTGAAGCCCTGGCGCGCCCCGGAATAGCCATCGTTGGCACACGTCACCCCACGCCGTACGGCATCGGAATGGCGGAACGGCTGAGCTGCGATCTCGCTTCGCGCGGGCTGGCTATCTTCAGCGGCATGGCGCGGGGCGTCGATACTGCGGGACATCGCGGCGCCATCAAAGGTAAAGGAAAGACCATCGCGGTTTTCGGTACTGGTGTGGACGTAATCTACCCGCGCGAAAACAAGAAGATCGCGGACGGCATTCTTGAATGCGGCGGCGCGCTAATCAGCGAGTTCCCTCTGGAATCGTTTGCCGCGCCGCAGAATTTTCCTATCCGCAACCGCATCATCAGCGGGCTGGCTCTAGGTGTGCTGGTGGTGGAAGCCGGCGAGTACAGCGGCACGCGCATCACCGCCCGATGCGCTCTGGAACAGAGCCGTGAGATTTTTGCCGTGCCGGGCAATGTGATCTCCCGCAATTCCTGGGGGCCGAACACGCTGATCAAGCAAGGAGCCAAGCTAACTGAAACATGGGAAGACGTTTGGGAGGAATTGCCGTCTGAGGTAAAAC
>JBARNL010000278.1:0-4453 GCA_049802955.1 Candidatus Angelobacter sp. | reverse complement strand
ACGTAACAGCGAATGAGCAGGGAAATAACAGGAGAGAGAACAGGGAAAATATGCCGCAGAACAGATTTATTGATCGCCCTATGCAGGAGCAGGTTTGCTCTGAATTATTCCGCAGTAACATTTGTTGTAACGTTCTCCCTCAAGTTTGCACTATATAGTCAGGGGTGTGAGTCGGCCCTCCGCAACAAAAGGTTTTCTGGTCCCAATTTCGTTTTCTTGGTTGTGGTTTCAGGTTCACTTTGATTAAAACTGATCCGCACTTGTAATCCAGGAGGCTGCCCATGGGCGGCACAGCATTAGGTCCCACCACCACAACAGTTAATTTCAGCAAGGATATTCCTTTCCGTTCGGGCTCGGCAGGTATCCAGCTCAGCGCGGTGAAAGACCCTCAAGTAGTCCAGGCGATCCTGAACCGCGAGGAGTTTCCTCCAGGTGACATCCAATTGCTGGACGCCAAGGTGACTGCAAGCACGGGATCCGACATCGTGTTCGATTCCGGCCAGGGTACTGTAAACTTCTCTGCCGATGGTGGCGTGTGGGGCAATCTGGGGCTTTATCGCAATCCGTCTGACGCCGTGCAAGCGATGCAGTTGGCAGACGACATCAGCGCCAGCTTTTCTCTTCCCACCTCGTCCGACCAGCGCTGGCTCATTCTGCGCTGGGGCTATGACGCGGAAGCGGCAGCGAAAGGTTCTATTGCTTTGCAAGCAGCGTCTGTACAGTTTGGCGCCAGCGGATCCAGCCATGGCAAGTTTGCTATTCTCAGCCTGGTGCCCGCAGGAACTCCCGCTTTTCAGGCCATTGGCAGGCTCATTGATTCCTGGACATTACCTTCAAGAGTTGGCTCTATCAGTGACCTTGAGCCCGGCACCTGCCTCATCTCGGAAGTGGATGGCCAGATAGCGGCAAGCATCGGTATTACTTACGGGTACAACTTCAGCTGGGTGCGCGAAGCCAAGTTAGCTGGGCTCAGTGGCGACATCGGCCTGAAAATTGAACTGGGTGTTAAGGCAACGCTCGGCTTTTCTCTTTCCGGTTCCTACGCCATTATCGTTAGCCGCGAAAGCAGCGCGCCCAAGCTACGGCTCCGTTTGTTCAAGCAGCGCAACCAGGGACTGTCATTCGCGCTGGATGCCGGCGCCACCGTCCAACCTTCCACGGGATCCTTCCTGCCAGGCACGTTTGAGGAATTTATCTCCGGCGTACTCGGCATACAGGGCCAGCAACTAGTGAAAGACCTGGGCGCTATTGAAAGCTGGGCAGGAGGGCAAACCCCTCTTTCCGGCCTACTGAGTGGGCTTAGTCCGGACTATGTCAACAATCTGCTCACTAAGATCACCGGCGTTGACGCAGTGGCGCTCTACGAACAGGCGCGTCAAAAGTTGCTCGACTTCCTATCGTCATGGGGCACTCTGGACAGCAAGGTCTCTTCTCTGCTGTGGTCTTTTTTAAGCAAAGATAGCACCGTGCTCGATCAGGTCAAGTCTCTTACGCAGAAGATTGGCAGCGCCTCAACGGTCGATGATTACGCCGGGATCCTTAACAGCCTGGTGAAGAATGACTTCCTAAGCTCTGACGCTGGCAAATTGCTGGGAACAACTGGCGCTGGGCTCCATTCTTCAACCTGCTCTGGACTCAGCGGCTCTAGGTAAGGTTAAGGATGCGGCGTCGCTTGTAGCCAAGCTGCTCGATGCAATATCGTCCGAAGGCTCCATACTCAATGCCCTGCACGGCTTCATCGATCCGCTCATCAGGCTCGACAAAATCACAGGGGTTGTCGATCAAGCCAGCTTTAACAATCTTGATGAATGGCTCAAAGCCAAACTCAGCAAGTTTCTGGATGAAACCGTCAGCACACTGCCGCAGGTGCAGAAAATCCAGCAGACCATCAAACTGCTGTCCAGTAAAGCCCAGACTTTCTATGACGAAGTGGTTAAAGCGCTCAATGACAAGTACACGTTCTCGCTTTCCGCGCTGTATGAACAAAACACCACAGACCGGGCGCTCTGTGACGTGGAATTTGATTTTACCGGCGGCCTTAACCCTTCGCAGGAACTGCAAAGCGTAATGAAAGGGAACTTCGGCGATCTCTTTCTCAAGAGCACTCCCGGAGTCACCGTGAATTCTGCCACCTTAAGTCATGAACAAAAGCGGCACACGCACATCGACCTTAAACTGCCGTTCTATAGCGCCACCATCGATCACGTCAATGACTCGATTGCCCAGATCAGCGCCGGCAAGGGCATCAGCGGAAGCAACGGTGCACTGAGTGTGTACGACCTGAAAGCCACGGATGTGGTGAGCGAATTCACCTCCCACATGGCTTCACAAAGCGCTCTGGCAATCGCCGGCCAGATTCCTCCAGATCGCGGAAACCAGACACGCAATTACGCGGGACCTGGTGAGCCTGACATCACTTACTCATACTCATTCCGCCAAGCGGCAGCACGGATGAACACCGCACAGCTTGAGCACCAGATGCGTCCCTACGTTGACGAATACCTCGGTGGTGCTTTTAGTGATATGGGATGGAAAACATGGCTCAGCGAGCTTGACAATGCCATGGTGAACAGCCCAACCACCTCGCTGGGAACAACTCTCGTCTCGCTTGAGCTCTCCTTCCCATCCACAATTATGGCGGGATGGCTCAAGGCGCAAAAATCAGAGACATGGTTCCAGTACATGCAGATGTCACAAAACGTCCAACAGCTCGGAATGAAGAAGATCATTCCCTTTTATTACTTCTCCGATCCAGGAAAATACAAAGACTTGGCCTCTGCTTACACATTGCTGGCGTATGCATCCATGCCAGCTTCGACATCCGCTGATCTCGATAGCGACGGCTCGCTTCACATCATGACGAACAAGAAG
Source organism: Candidatus Angelobacter sp. (assembly GCA_049802955.1). GTDB lineage: Bacteria > Acidobacteriota > Terriglobia > Terriglobales > Acidobacteriaceae > Angelobacter. The sequence goes on along the minus strand of JBARNL010000278.1, from coordinate 1,582 downwards.
GTCTATTGGGACTGGATGGACACGGACTTGCGCCATGCAATGTTGAACAACGAACTTACCGAAGCGAAGCTGCGTGCCATGATCCAACCAATCTACGTCAGGTTGCAGGACAGCGGTCTCAAGGACATCGCAAAATTTTACAAGCCGGGCGATGACACGGTCCGAAGCATACTGGCATCAGCCAACAGCTCTTTCGGACAGCAGATCCTTTTAAGCTTGTTGCAGACAGAGGCTGAAATTGTGCAAGGCTGCGTGGCTGCGGGACGGAGCATGGCCGATTTTGTCAGCGAATCAAACACTGACATCAAAGCGGCCACACGCGCGCTATCCAATTTTGGGGCCACACTGGCCGACACTTTCAATAATAAAATCACGTCGGTTTATGGCGGCCAGGCGTTGCGCCCGCTGGGAAGCGCAGTTTATCTTATCGCCGGGCAACAATTCCTGGGAACATCGGTTCAGCCTGCCGCACTCTTTGAGCTGATCGTTCTGAAAGAGGGAGTCGCGTTCGATCTTCCTTCTTTCCTTATAGGCCAGCGGCCGGCACGTAAAGACATGCTGCTTGACCAACCCATTACCAACGCTTAAAGGAGGACGCGCGATGTTGGATCAACTGAATACCGTTATCGGATTCGTTTCCGTGATGTTGTTGCTCAGCATGATCATTACCGTGGTTGTACAGGCCATTTCCGCGCTGCTGGATCTGCGCGGTCAAAACCTGGTCTGGGGCCTGGCAAATTTGTTTCAACAGATTAGCCTGAACGCTAAGGAGCCGGGAAAAGGCAGAGGGCTGTTTGGCACAAATACCGCCGCGCAAGAGCTGGCCAAGGCCGTAACCACACATTCAGCGATTACCTCGACCCCCAAGGGCGGGGTTTATAAGGCAAAAGCCATCCGTCCCGATGAACTGATTATGGTATTGCAACAACTGAATACCGAGAAGGCAACGAACGCGTTAAGCTCAGCCGCTAAATCCCTTCTCGAATCACTACTTACCAACGATGTGCCGGGAACAGTTGACAACACTGACGACATGCAGAAGCTGGCGGCTGAGTTCTCGAGGCGCTTCCCCATGCACCAGGTAATGTTGCAAGACGCATTGAACGATATTGCCGGTAAGACCACGCAGATTGCTGCGGGAGTGGATAAGTGGTTTCACACGGTCATGGATCGCGCCTCAGACCGTTTTGTCAGAAACACTCGATTCTGGACGATTGCAGGCGCCGCTGTGCTGGCGTTCGGGTTCCAGGTAAATTCAATCGCAATTTACCGCAAGATCGCCCAAGATCCAACCGTTCGCTCCAAGTTGGTTGCGAATGCTGACACGATCGTCCAACAGGCCCAGAAGACCCTGACTCCACTGGGAACCACAGAACTCGATAAACTGCCCGACGATTCCAACCTCAAACAACAGAGTGCGGCTGTAAAGACGGCATTGGCAAAAACCCCGCCGCACGCTGGTCTGGTCAATTGCGCGCAGGGCAAAGAATGGTTGAGCCAAAGTGACGTCAAAGACGATGGCACGGTGCTCAGTGAATTCGACAAGGCTTGTGCTACTGCGGGGACCAGGCAACTCAAGGAC
>JBARNL010000277.1:0-5387 GCA_049802955.1 Candidatus Angelobacter sp. | reverse complement strand
ATCCGGCGGTGCAGCCAGTGGTGAGCGCGATGGAAGAGACGCTCGGTTCGCCGGTGATCAAGATGCCGCTGCTTGGCGGCAGCGTGCCCATGTATTTATTTACTGAAATGCTGAAAACCCCGGTGGTGGGCCTGCCGATTGCCAACCATGACAATAACCAGCACGGCGCGAATGAGAACCTTCGCTTGCAAAACCTTTGGGATGGCATTGAGGTATTCGCCGGGATTCTGGCTGGTGCGGAGAAGAACTGGAAGTAAAGAGCGCCTGTTTTTTGATGACAAAATTGGCGCTGTACGCATCTAAACTCCCATGCTTCGGAACGGTCATCGACTCGGGTTTCTGATCATTGAATCAGAACGCACAGACGGGCTTTCCACGCGCAAACTGCTGCTGGAATCTGCCAAGCATAACGTGGTGACAGCGTACTCCGGCAAGGAAGGCCTGGAGATGTACAAGCGTTTTCCCAATGTCGATGCCGTATGCATAGAAGCGGAGCTGCCGGACCTGAAAAGCTCCACGGTTGCCGAGAGCATCCGAAAACTGAATCCAAGAGTCCGCATTGTTGGCTTGAGCCCGCGGCTGGCGGCGGTTTGTAAATGGGCAGACAAGACCATTGACTCCCACGATCCCAATGCGCTGCTGGAAGTGCTGGAAGAAATGGGCGGCCGCACCGACATTTGATTTGCTGATTTGAGACTTGCTACCCCAGGAGCATCATGCCAGCCAGCTACTTAGCCAGGCAGAACGCCACAATTGTGTTCCCGCATTTGCCAATCTGCATTTCTGCTCTTGCGATCAACTTTTCTTCCAGATTTTCGGGGTCAGGCTCCATTTCGCATTCGGCGATCTGCTGGTCGGTTGCGCCGTGGTAGCACAATTCGCAGACAGCGAGCCCTTCTTCCGGCCCTGACCGCACTGGTGGACCAAAAGTGCGGCAGGTCATGGGACGCGCATCGTATAAATCACAAGCTCCAGTGTCAGGATCGAGAGCGGGACAAGGCTCGTCATTGGCAAACTTGGCGAAGGCGGCTTCGGCATCTTCGCCTTCGCCCAGAATGCCGGTCTTGGGATCGCCGGGAAAGCTGTCCGCCAACCGCTTTGCCGCCTGCTGTGCGCGTTGGCGCACTCGCGCTGCACGCTTTGGGTCGCTCGACTTCAGATCGTTCAGGCCTTTTTGCAATCGCCACGCATCCAATTGGCTGATAGGGAAGGGCCCGTAGCAGCACTGCGTGCATCCGTTGCGGCATACCAGCCATTCGCCGCTCTTGCGTGCGGCATGAGCCAGCGCAGCGTCCACAATTTGGACAAGCTTCTGATCTGCCTCTGGAAGGGAAGTACGCACAGCTTAAAGCATACCGTATAAAAACAGGGCGGAACTCTCAGGCTCCGCCCATTTGTTTGTTGGTGATTTTTGCCTGCCGCTATTTCTTTTCGTCGCTCTTCTTTTCTTCAGCGGTCTGCTTTCCCTTGCGCATCATCGTGAGTTTTTCCACATTCAGGGAATGATCGGCCTCATTCAGCTTGGCCTTTACCTTTACGTGATGGCCTTCATGACCCTTCACGGCATCCATGTTCTCGATGTTCCAGGCTTGCTTGTCTTTGTCATTTACAAAGACAGTTTTGCCGTCCTGGTCTTTTACCCAGCCGGTCAGGCTCATGGTCTTGCCTTTTTCCGCGGCCTTGGCTTCTTTCTTCTCTGCCTTGGCGGTTTTCTTGTCAGTGCCTCCCGGATTGGCAGCAGGTTCCTGCGCCAGCATGCTAAGGGAAGCAGCCATCACAAATGCAAACAACAATGTAACTAAGCGTTTCATAGGTTCTCCTCGCGTCGGTTTTTGCGTCTACAGTATTTGAGATGCTGGTGCTTGCGCGAAGGAGGGATGGCATACCTATAAAAACAAATAACTTAGCGCAACACCGGAGCGCGGAAAATGTTGCGCTCAGGCTTTAATTTTTTCCGCGAATTTCTGCTCGAATTTCTTGACCTTGGGCGCTACCACGAATTGGCAATAGGGCTGGTTTCCGTTGTTCGCGAAATATTCCTGGTGATAACCCTCGGCAATATAGAACTTCGCCGCCGGCTCCAATGACGTAACGATCGGGTTCGGCCAGTGTTTTGCAGCGTTCAATTCGTCGATGACTTTTTTCGCCTCGCGATACTGCTCTTCCGTGGAATAGAAAATAGCCGAACGATATTGCGTGCCCATGTCGTTGCCCTGGCGGTTCAGCGTGGTCGGATCATGGATGGAGAAAAACACGTCCAGGATTTCACGAAAGCTTACCACCGTAGGATCGAACGTGACGCGCACCACCTCAACGTGTCCGGTATCGCCATTGCAGACTTGCCGGTACGTTGGATTGTCCACATGCCCACCCATATAGCCCGATTCAACTGACGTGACGCCTTCCATGCGGTCGAACACCGCTTCCAGGCACCAGAAACATCCGCCGCCTAAAACCACAGTTTGTAAATTTTCCATAAAGATTCGATGCTTTTTTGTGTAAAAGGTTCCACTTTGGCGAATCCAGCATACTCACTGGTGTGTGCTGCTGACAACTCCGCACACCAAAACCACCTTCTTAGTAACGGACACCCGAGTTACGGACAAAAACTATGCGAGAGCTACTTCTGCGCGGGAAGCTTGCGCTCATTCAATTTACTGTTGTCTGCACGTTCTGCCTGTTCGCACTCATACTTCCATTGCGTGGAAACGCGCAAATAACGATTGCGCAAATCAGTGACACGCATTTGGGAGAACCTCAGGCTCCGCACGCGTTCGATAATCTGCGCCGCACGGTTGATATGGTGAACGCACGCCACCCTGACGCGGTGATCGTCAGCGGTGATGTGGGCGAGAACTATGACCAGTGGTTGCTGGCCCGCGGCATCTTAAAGTGGCTGCACGCACCCGTCTACTACGCGCCGGGAAACCACGATGTTCACACCAATGACTTGGAAAAGTACCGCGAAGTCTTTGGTCCGGACTATTACCGCTTTCAGGTGAAGGGCATCACGTTCCTGGTAATCGATTCGCAGCTTCTCGGCAATTTTGACCATTTTGATGCGCAGTCGCCAGAGCCGATGCCTCCGCAAACGGAAGCCGAATCGCAGAAGATGCTTTCCTGGCTTGCGCGACAGGGATCCGGACGCAACGCAGATAACGGCAACCGGCGCCACTGGTGGAAGTTTGGCCGCCGGAATCAAGACAATGACGACCGCCCGAGGAACCAAGCCGATGCGGATGACGATCGACCAAACAATGAAAGTGATCGCCACGATCACGGCGGAAACATCGTTATTGGCATCCAGCACATCCCTGCGGCCCGTGGTGACAATATGCCTCCGGATCCTAAGCCTTATTGGGTTATCAACGAGCCGTATCGCTCGCGTGAACTAACTCTGCTGCACCGGCTGGGCGTGAAGCACATGCTTGTTGGCCATTGGCACGTCGGAAATATTTTTGAGCGCGATGGCATCACCTGGCACGTCGCGCCGACCACCAGCAGGCTTCTTCCCTGGAGCACTCCGCTCGGCTTCGCTATGCATACCATCAGCCCGAATGGTGATGTAAAGACAGAGTTTGTCCCGATCAATTCCCAGCCATAAAGCTCCGAAGCTTTAGCTTGGAGGTCCTGCAAGCTGGTCCACATGCGGTGACTGTCCGCCCAGCCATTCCGGATGGTGCGCCGTGGAATCGAAATGTGCGGAAGTCTTGAATAGTTCGTACTCGCCTTGCGCCGCCACTTTCTCTGTCTTGGCCAGCAGCGCTGCTGTTTCTTGCTTGCTCATGGGCTTAAAAGTTTTGGCTGCTTCAAACGCCTGCTGCAAAATCTCCTGGCTATCAATGCCGGTAATCACCACGGAAGTAGGCAGGTTCAGCGCATAGTGCAGGCATTCCGTAGGCTGAACCACGCCGCTCTTCAGGATAATCTGGTCGCCATGGCTTTCATTCCCAACACGCCAATCTGTTGTTCCACCAGCTTCGGCAGCACCAGCCTGCCAAAGCTGCGGAAGTGCGCGTCCATCACGTTCAGCGGCATCTGCACCGTGTCGAAATGGAAATTATGTTTCGTCGCCACCTCAAGCATGTAGAGATGGATATGTGGATCTTTGTATCCAGTAAATCCGATGTAACGAACCTTGCCGGCTTGCTTGGCTTCCAGCACAGCTTCCTGCGCGCCATTCTCGGCAAAAATGCGGTCAGGATCGTCAAAGCGGATAATCTCATGGTGCTGGATCAGGTCAAGATGATCGGTCTGCAAGCGCTGTAGCGACTCATTGATTTGCTTGCCGCTTCTTCCTTCGTACGTCCATCGAGTTTCGTCATGAGAAAAACTTTTTGCCGATAGCCGTCCTTCAGTGCTTTCCCCATGCGGACTTCGCTCTGCCCTTTGTTGTAGTCCCATGAGTTGTCCATGAAGTTGATCCCGCCATCGATGGCGGCGCGAATCAGCTTGATGCTGTCATCATCGGTAAGCTTGGGCTGCCCGATGTGAAATCCGCCCATGCCAATGGCGGAAACGCGCTCGCCTGTCCGTCCCAACGTGCGATAGATCATCGAGCCTCCTTCTTTCGTTCCGCCTGCACTCGATTGCATGCCAGCGGCAAAGCTGCCGGCCAAGCCTCGCGTGGCCCGCGCAGCGATGCTTGCCAGGGCTACGCCTCTCAGAAATTGCCTGCGATGCATCATTGACTTTCTAATTCTTAGGCTACGCGGCTTTTATGCCGCAATCAGGTCTTCATAGCCGCGTGCTGCGACCTCTTCGCTGCTAATGGGAACACTTGCCGGCCACGGCTCATCCACGCCCATGAGCGCCAGTGCGCTGCCAAGGAGCGCCATGTTCTTGCTGAAATTGATCATTTCATTCATGCGCTGCTGCGGGTCCTGCATGCTCCAGAAGTTATGCATAACAGGCGAAACGCCCGCCAGGAATCCGGCAATTGCGGCTGTGCCCAGCTTTGGTTTTATGCCCAGCAATATACTGGCGCCACCGGCAATTAACACAACACCGGTTGCCGCGACGGTAGCTTCAGCCACTGGTACGTTCTTTGACTCCGCATATTGCCCCAGTTGCTTGCGCTGTTTGAGATGATGGATGCCGTTGTAGAGAAAAAACCCGCCAAACACCAGCCGGCCAATGAGAAATGCTGCCTTCATGGACTTGCCTCCAACATTAGAAGTGACCATGATTAGGATTCGGTCTCTCACAGATGGGTGGCCAGATGAGGTTGTGAAGAACTCTTTGCGCTGCTCAATTCAGCGCTGCTCGATTTACTCTGCTCCCCACTTAGATCGATAGCGGCGGCGGCTATCCCAGAAAAGTTATTTCTTCATGCTGGTTCCACCCAATCAAAGGTCTTGGTAACCGCCTTCTTCCACTGCTTGCAC
>JBARNL010000276.1:0-2997 GCA_049802955.1 Candidatus Angelobacter sp. | reverse complement strand
TCAACAAAGTGATTGCGAATTGCCCGGTGGTTGACTGGGGAATTCTGGCGAAGGAAGAAAGGCTGGAGACTTCCAAACCCAATTATGCGGCGTATATTCGCGAGGCGTTTGGGAATGGGTATCGTCTCTCCGACAGGAACTGGCGCAAGCTGCACGGCGGGAAATTCTACAATCCGGCGCACCATATTGAGGAGATCAATCCCAAGAAGATCATAATGTTCCATGCCAAAGACGATCCTTACGTTCCTTACAGGTCGGTCAAAGCTTTTGCGGATCTGACCGGCATAAAACTGAATTCATTTGCCCGCGGCGGACACCTGAGCACGGAGATGATCGTGCAGAAATATTGGAAGCGGATTGAGAAGTTCTTTGAAAGTTGAATCTATTGGCCGCAGATTCGTGCAAAAATGTAAGCGCTACGTGTCGGTAACCAACGGCTTCTATTTCAACGTAGAGACGTAGCATTGCTACGTCTCACTCTCACGGTACTAACAAAATCTTGCCCGTTGTCTTACGGCCTTCCAAATCGCGATGCGCCTGCTGCACCTCTTCCAACTTGTAGACGTGCCCGATCCGCAGCTTCAGCTTGCCGGTCGCCACAGATAAACGCAGATCAGAAATAATTAGCCGCGAATCCACGCGAAAAAACGCGAATCTATTCGGTTCGCGCTCATTCGTGAAACTCGCGGCAAATACTTTCTTGTCCTTCACCTGACTGTCCAAAAAGCTACTGGACAATTTCAAAATCCCTACTGCACATTCTTGGTTTCCACCTGTTTATAGCCGTCGGGAATCTTGAACAGGTTTGCATCAACGGCGCTGGTGGAAACCGACGTAACTTCGGTGGTGCTATCCATCAGGGAGCCCGGAGTACCGCTGGGTGTTGAGCCGGACTTATCATCCTGGGCTGCATCATCTTTTTTCTTTTTCTTGCCGAAGAGCCCGCCAATGCTGCTGATGGGATTGGCGCTGGATTTTTGATCGTCGCGGGAAGTCTGCTGTGGCGAACCAGGCTGTCCGGCCATCCCTACGCTGACCAGTGAAAACAAGGGCATGCCATTCAGGGCCGTGGCGCTTTTGCGATATTCCACCATTGCAGGCGCAATCTGAGCGTTGCCGCCCATCATGGCTCCGGGGACCCAATCCAGTTCCTTGGCCATGCGCTGGTAGAAATGCTTTACTTCGTCATATCCCTTCACCGGCGCGATGTACGAATCTGAATCAACCCACATATTCGCGGTCTGGCCTTTGGCTTTGGGATCATCGGAGGTCATCTCCATGTCCACGCGCATCTTCGTTTCTTTAGCCGTATAGTCGAGCAATTTCTTTGAGCCGGTCCCGGGCGTGATGGTGACTTTAGGAGTAATTTTCACCTGGCTGGGCTGCTCCTTGTTGCGCTTTGCCTGCTCCGCCGCGGCCTTTTTTCGCGCTTCTTCCATGCGGGCGCGCATCTCGTCAAAGGTCATGGTGGAATAAGTTTTCTTTTTGGTATCGATCTGGGTGATGCGGCGGCCGTCGAGATCAATGATTTCAACTTGGCCAAGGCTGTCTTCGCGCCTCATTTTGTTGCCTTTGAAGCTGATGGTGGATGTGGTGCCTTGCGTCATCTGGCGCGCGTCCTTGCTGAAGACGCCGACAAACTTCATGGCGCCGGCTGCTGCGCCTCCGGTAATCTTGGTGGTTTCTGTGTATTGGAAATCGGCAAAGCAAGGTGTAGAGAGAGAGAACAACAACATGCTGGCAAGTGCGAGTGCAATACCCCGTTTCATTTTGCCTCCTGGCGGTGGAGGCATTATAGCCGGAGGCGAATGAAACCACACCTAAACTGTCCATCCCGGGACCCTATTGAAAATCAGGGTCTTCCGAAATGTGCAGTATCTCCTCTATCAGGGCATATCCGGCCGCGAAACCACAGCCAGGACATGACGGGAAGAATGTTTGTTTGCGCAGCCAGATATCTCCGGTGTTAGGACAACGTGAATGGTCTGGCCGCCATATGCCGGAAATCGGGACCGATTCTCCGCTGAGAAATGGAACCTGACCGGACTGTTTTCTGGATCTTTGTGGCGGCAAAATAGTTTCTCCAATGAAATGAATGTCCTTCATATCCAATGTCCACATGAGAATTAGGCAAGTGGATTGCCACATTAGCGGTTGAAAGCAAACAACTAATCGAGCTTTGGACAGCAGACACTCGTAATTTTTCCTCGGCAAACGTGAGCTTTCGACATCGATTGGCGGAGTTGCCTGTGAATATCCGATTAGTCGCCATTAAATCTGGAGACTGAATTGGCGCCTGCGCGCCAGCGCCAGGGCATGCATTCGGGAGCTTGCGTTTGCAGGCGACACTACGCCTCAAATTAACGTCTAAGATCGTAAGCAGCCGCCACTGACTCATGATCTCGAAGTGTGCCAATCCGCAGTGTGCTAAAACGCTGATGCGCCTCGACGGAGGCAGATTTTTTGGTTTTCACACGACAAATTCGCGCGCAAAACATAAAGCAATTGAAAACTTCTGGCTGTGTGCCAATTGCGCCAAGACTTTTACCTTGCGACAGGTGGAAGGCGAAGTAGAGTTGCGGCTAAGAGATCGGAAAAGGGCGTGAATTGTCCTGCCTGGCCAAGCCTTCGATTATTGCTGTATCGCAACCGAGGTCTTCTGTTGTGCATACTCGCCGCGGAACCTACCTGGCGTTGCGCCGGTTAAATGGCGAAAAACTTTGGTGAAATGGCTCTGGTCGTAAAAACCCGAGTCTGCTGCTACAGCGCTGAGTGGAAGATCAGAGTTGGCCAACATCCCGGCCGCGGCGCGCACGCGAATGCGGTTTAAATACTCGCCCAGCGTCTCACCAAATTCCTGTCGAAAGATCTGTCCAAGATAAACAGGATGCAAGCCGGCGGCGCGAGCTACCTGCGCCAACGTGAGATTTTCTGCGAAATGCGCATGAACATATTCACGCGCCCGCTGCAACGATCGCAGATCACGCGGAGCACGAG
>JBARNL010000275.1:0-8806 GCA_049802955.1 Candidatus Angelobacter sp. | reverse complement strand
AGCCTTTCTAAATAGACAGAAGAAGGATGTCCTTCATTGTAATCTGGTTACACTTTTTCTTACAGACAGAAATCACACTTTGCGACGGCTGGGACGAAGCGAAAAGAAACAAAAGGTCCTTCCGGCCTACTCGCGCGCTGATGAGTACGCGCGCTCGCCAACGGCCGTCAGGATGACGAATTTTTAGTGGTGGTGACTTCGATCAACCCAAACTGACCGCCCCGATTATTGCCCGCGACGATTACAAATTGCTCAACGTCTCGGGCTTCTTCCTGGCTGCGGGCGGAGCCTTCTTTTCCGGGATCGTGTCATCGATGATGATCTTCTTTACGCCCTGATCGGTGATGACCTGGGTTGCAGGAACAGGAGCCGGCTGAGAAGCGGCCGGTTGCGTATATGCCTGCTGTTGTTGCGGCTGCTGCTGGAAGCTCTGCTGAGCGCGAGATTGTTGCTGTACCGGCTGCTGCATGCGCTGCACAGGTTGCTGCACGGGCGGCGCGGAAAGCGCGGCATAAGGCGCTTTGCCGTGATTTTCCCACTGCGCCGTGGCCTGCTGGATATAGGCTGAAATCGAGCGGCGGACCTTGGTCAGCGCCGAATAATCGTCCGCCAATGGAGCGGCTTCATTCTTCTTACCGGCGGCTTCGCTGGCGTTGATGAGCGAATCCACGGCCTCGCAAACCAGGCTTACGTCGTCATACAGCTTGAACGTGGTGGACATGCTGCCGCGCGAGCTCTGCACGTTGTGGATCAGTTCCGGCAGCGCGTAACGCAGGTTGCGCTGCAATGAAGTTGCGGCCTGCTGCGCTTCCGCCTGGTGCTCGCCGCTCTTCAAAAAGCCCGACTTCCATCCTGACTTCCATCTCTCCACGTGCATGTTGGCAATGTCACTCTGGGTGGCCTGTGAGACGCGGTCCAGGTTGAAGAGCGCGGTGTTCAGGTCAGTGTGGCCAGTTTCATGCCGCTGCGCGCCGCGTGCCTGCGCGGAAAGGTTGTAACCCAGGGCAAACACCATCACAAAAATGGCGGCGGCGGAAATCAAGACTTTGGCGGCCAGGCTGTTCTTCATTCGCAAAACTCCCTCGCGATAGAGCACGTTGCTAGTAATATCCGATGCTCAAGTAACCCCAAGAATAGCGTTACTTTAGACGAATCAGCGCATTACCTAGGGACAGGGAACCACCGGCGTGAGTATTGGGACGTTTGGGGGCATCGAAGCCGCGCGGCGCAAAACCGGGGCCCCCGACCGAGCCCGATTTTGGCTTGGCGGGGTGGAACTTCGCCGCGCCTCAACCTGTCATCGTGAGCGACCGGCGGAGCCGGGAGCCGAACGATCCAAATCGGCAAAGCCCTCAAATTTTGCCCGTCCTCGGCTGTGGCCGTTCAGATCAGTGTCATCCGTGTTGATCAGTGGTGAGTTTTTGATTTTTCCTGATCCGCGTTGATCTGCGTTGATCCGCGGTAAGGTTTTTGCTCTTCCGATCACGCGCGATGCCCCGATCCCGATCATCGGATCACCCGATCTCGAGCCCCATTCCTTCGTGTCCTCAGTGGTTGGTTTTCCGATTGGCGTTGGTTTGAAGCAGATCCACGTCCCTCTGCCTGTACCCTCAGCCGACCACCCCTCCCCTACTCCTATGTTCGTCCCATCATGTCCCATGGTGTCCCATGCCGTCCCTAAGCTGAAGGAATCGGCAGAGGGTCGTAACGCTGAAATGACGCGCGGCGCAAGACCGCCGCGCCACAAACTGTCATCGTGAGCGAGCGGGATTTGACCGCGAGTCGAACGATCTAAAGTCAGGCGAAGCCTGTACTCTATCTGGCTAAAGGCTAACGGCTAAGAACTAATGGCTATTTTTCAAAGATCTTCCGCTTCCACACCCTTGGGTGCCGCCGGAGTATAGCTATTTTCTTCGCCCATATCAATAGCGAATTGGTACATGGCCTTGACAAACTTACACTGCGGAACCATTCGTTTTCGGGCCACGTGGCGCTAAGAGGGCCTCATCAACGAGGACTTGCAGTCGCTCCTCCATTTCTTGAATTTCGTCCTTCTTTGTAAGATCGAACGCCTTTCTTTCCAATGCGTCCACCAGATCCATGATCTTTTTTATTCGTCTCTTGTCCGAAGGTGCGGGGATGGGAATTTCCTTCATATATGCTTCCGTAATTGCATACGACCCTTTGGGGGTTGGACGGTGGCCGGTGACGAGTCGCTGCTGCGCGTATCTGCTGTTCATAAATGCGAGACAGTACTGAAGCAGCTCCTTCTTCGTCAGCTTCCGACCTAATACCTCATTCATTTGCGATCCAAAATCCTCCCACGCACGCTCTGTTTTCTTCGTTGGTTGGATCATTAGACAGGCATGGTCTGAAAGATAGCCCACATCGTCAACTACGAACCTAACTTCACGAATTAGAGTAGGCGACAATATTCTGGGCTTTCCGAGCATGATCTGCGGATCACGAGGCCGGTGGTATTCATACCACCGCTTGCCCATATCGGTGAACTTCTTCTTCTCGAACACGCGCCCATGCAGTCTCTGATAGTGTTCGACCAGATACTTCGCCGCGCTTGGGTATTTGACGATCCCCAGAGCTATTCGGTGTTTCAGAAGCTTGTGGACTGATTCGGGGTTGATTCCTGATTCTCTAATAATCTCTGCCTCTCGAGGATCAATCGATTGATCGAAATCAAGTGCATCCTCAATTCCCAGCTTCGTCAATCGCTCCTTCAGCTTTTCGTCCTCGACCTCATCCCAAGCAATCGTGAACGCAGGTTCCGTCTTTTTCCCGTTTTTGTGATATGGGTAGAAGAGTACACGGTCCTTCCATTCCACACGCCAGTGCGCAAGCTGCTTGCTTTTGATGGCCTTACGAACGAGATTGTCCTCCAACTCGAGCCTTTCTGCCTTCTTCATTTCCATCAAGAAAACATCCAAGCACCCACCCGGCGTGACGCCCTGCCTCATCTCGAGCAGTTCAGCCGCGGTGAACCATTTATCCGGGAATGCTTCCTTGCCCGCGCCACCGCTGAGATCCCAACGGTCGGCAGCGCTGTCACGCAGATCCTTGCGAGAAACTCTCGCGCCCGAAGCGAATAATACTCTTGCACTCTTCTTCGTGGGCATCTTGCCCAAAACAGTGCGTACGATCTCGACAACCTTCTCGCGCCGTTGCTGCGTATTGAGTTCTCTGAAGTCTGTTGGCCGCTCCGATACGACGCATATGCAGTCGCCACTAGCCTCTTTCTGCGTGTTCAGTGCTGAGGTGACGCAAGGGGAGTTCATGGCATTGAAGAAAAGCTGACCGAACGGATTCAGATCCACGATAAAGTCGAGCTCAGTTTTGCAAGCCAGAAGTTTGCGGAGCCCTTTCGCCCATTCTTTATCGAGATAAGTGCCTTGAGTGAGCAGGGAAAAGCGCCCACCAATCTTTAACAGATGGAGTGCGCGTTCCATGAAAAGACCGTAAACGTCATATTTGCCCGTCGCAGCACTTTGAAAGACCTTGGCGAAGTGCTGCTTCTTGCTCGTGTCGTATACCGGAGCAAGCGAACCTTTCAGAACGCCACCCCAAGGCGGATTCCCGTACACGCGATCGAACTTCACGTCTATGATCTTCCGGTATCTATCGTAGCTATCGGCACTGAGCTGGATGCGAGAGTTCATCTGGGAAAACATGTCAATCTGAAGATGCGTTTTCTCGTCTGGCCGTTCAAGACCGTCTGCAGAGAAGATGTGGAAATCAACCGTGAAGTCAGAATCCTGTTTCCGGGCAGCGGCATACAGCGGTAGGATCATAAACAACACGTTTAACGTCGTTAGAAAGCTTGCAAACGGGTGAAGATCTATTGCATGGACTAGTTCACCGACCAGTTTCAGCTTCCTCTCGGCAATTTTCCATGCGGGCTGGCCCTTCTGAGCCGCGTCCTTGTGGCAAGGCAGGTTCATCTCAAGATGCGCAAGCAGCCTGCCAAGAGCAGTCGTGACAAAGGCACCGCTTCCGCATGCTGGGTCTATGAAGCTCAGCTTGCATAGGCCCTCCTGGTGGGCATGGTATCCATCAAGATCCAAGATCAGATTGATCAGTTCGTCCGGAGTGTAGAATCCACCCAGACGCTGGCGCTCATCCGCCGGCAGATAGTTCTCGTAGATGTTGCGCCATATGTCAACATCGACAGATTCGAACAGGTAGTGGCTGAGCCGGCGCAGCATCAGCTTGTGCGATCGGTCTATTTCGTCATCAAATTGCCGGAGCCAAGCTAACTGTTCTTTCTTCAGTGCTGCACGTTTCGATGGCAGCACGACCCACCAGTCAAACTCACCATAGAGATAAACTGTGGGCAAGAAAGTCTGCATATCTGCTCGGACAGATTCGAGTAATTCAGTTGCAGGAAACTTGCGCCCTGTAATACTACTCGTGGGCAACTCGAGCTGCTTATTCAGCTCAGCTCCAGACAATCTCCTTGGAAAGACCTTTTCATCTTCCCCAACTCGGTAAAGCAGAGTGCGTGCAAGGATGACGTGTGCTGTTTGAGCACTGAGATGCTCAATTGACGGTGCGAATACGGGCCACAGGCACTCACGCAATGCCTCCCCATCGGTCTTCCGCCCAGGAGCGAGGCTCATGATGGCCTCGACCGCTTGGGGCGTTGCAGCATTGTCCAACCCCAAACCAGAAATGGCCCGCGTGATTGTCTGCTGATTGAAACCTTCTTCCTTGTAGACAGCTTGCAGTGTCTGAATTGCAGTTTCTGGCGTTACTCGAAGGGACTTACCGCACCATTGCGAATAAACGGCCCGTACCACTTCTTCGGCTTTTTCACCCGCACGCCCTTCGTGCAAGCCATAGAACATCTGCCTGTAGAGCGCGGTGAATTCCTTTACAATTTCATCAAGGTCAACTGTAAGTCGCGATAGAGTGCCAGAAATGAAAGGGTTGTCACGATTAACGTGGTATGCCTGCCCCGCAGGCACGTCGTTTCCAGAGTGATATCGCAAAGGTGCAAAAAACTGCTCGGCATAAGCAGGTGAGTGCTTTTCGATGTCGAAAGTATTCCGCTCGAGAACCTTAAGCTCTGCGCTACTAACCACAATGTCGAGCCGATCCCAGTGTGGTCCGTTGGTGAAGTAAGCGGTTCTAAGGGTCGGAAAACCGGAGAGTCTTTCTTCAAAGTCAAATCGTTCTTTCTTAGAGGCTTGATGGTAGGGAGTCTTAGTTTCTATAGTTACAAGTGCGTGATCTTCATCGCTCAGCAGTAAAACGTCGAAACGCTCACCGACCATGACGTTCTTGATAGGCCAGTTGAGCACGCCCTCTAACATCTCGGACGCTATCCATTTGCGAAAGCGACGTTCACCGCCTTCACCTGGGAAGCCAACCTTTTCCCCCGCTTCGTCGCACCGCTGTAGAACGCTCCGGATGGTCGCTATTATTTTCTTGCCGAGCAATGCACTTTCAGCCATTGACCTGCCTACCTTTAGCAAGTTACGAAGCAACCGTAATTTGACTTACCCAACAGGTCAAGTCAAACCCATTGCTAGCAGTGAATGACGATGAGTCCGGCAGGCTAAACTGCCGTTCCACTAAGGAAATGGCCGCAAATTCGCAGCCCCCTACACCACCCTTATCAACGGCTTCCCTGGAGGAAGCACTTCACCGATCTCCACGGCAGGCACGCCGGCGCTGGTAAGAGCGATAAGCAGAGACGCGACATTGGAGCGGGCAACGGAGAGCAGCAATCCGCCGGCGGTCTGGGGATCGAAAAGACTTGTCCGGATGTCTGCCGGGACGCTCTCGTCATAGCCGACCAGGCACTCCGCGAAGTCTCGGTTATTGTTGAGGCCTCCGGGGATATAGCCGGCGCGCACACAGTCCATGGCCCCGGCCAGCAGAGGCACGTTGGCTGACTTGATGCGCAAGGAAAGGCCGCTGCCCGCGGCCATCTCCCGCGCATGGCCAATGAGGCCGAAGCCGGTAATGTCCGTGGCCGCGTGGACGGTGAACTTGCCGGACGCGGCAACTTCTGCGGCGCAGGCATTCAGCGTGGTCATGGATTTGGTGGCGGCGTCAATCCATTCCTGCCTGGCCACGCCGCGCTTAATGGCCGTGGAGATCACGCCGGTCCCCAGGCCCTTGGTGAGGATGAGCGCGTCCAGGATCTGCGCATTGGAGTTGGCCCAGATTTTTTGCGGATCGATCATGCCGGTGACGGAGTAGCCAAACTTGATTTCAGGATCGCGCACGCTGTGGCCGCCGATCACCGCGCACCCGGCTTCCACCATCTTGGAAAGGCCGCCGGCCAGAATCTGCTGCAAGACTTCGAGATCGCCTTTATCGGGAAAGCAGACGATGGCCAGCGCGGACAAGGGACGTCCGCCCATGGCGTAAATGTCGCTCAGGGAATTGCTGGCCGCGATCTGGCCGAAAGTGAATGGGTCGTCAACAATGGGGGTGAAGAAATCCACGGTCTGGACGAGCGCCTGCGCGGCGGAAATTTTATACACTCCGGCGTCGTCGGCTGTATCAAAGCCAACCAGAACATTGGGGTCATTTTGCCGGGCTAATTTCCCAAGCACCGCGTCCAGCGCCGCCGGACTTAGCTTGCTTGCTCAACCCGCAGCTTTTACCTGCTCCGTGAGCCGGATTGTCTTCAGTTCTGCCATCACGGACATTCTAAAGCATGGCGGATGCGGCGGCTGGCAAATGGCAACAAGCAAATCTATTTACCACTGATTTTCACTGATGACGCTGATCAAGAAAATTCTTGCCACGGATGAACACCCGCTTCACGGGTCGATTCATGTTTAGAAATCACTTCCGAAAATCCGTAACATCCGTGTTTATCCGTGGTGAGGTTTTGTCTTGGCTAATTGCTTCGTCAGTACCCTATCGAGACAACTTTCACCGTCGGAGCCTGGCCGTCCCAATCGGTAGTGACGTGCTCCAGCGTAAGGCGGAAATCGCGTGTCTGGCCGGGAGCAAGCGGAGCGCGGTCAATCAATCCGTAATCGACGTATGGAACGTTGGGCAACAGAACGGTAACAGGGAGCGTGTCTTTTTGCGCGATTTCACCCAGAGAATTCTTGAAGATCACCTGCACGCTTGCGGCGGTAACTTTGCGGTCAGTGCCGTTGGTGAGCTTGCCTTCAATGTAGGTTACAGATCCGCCGGCAAAGTTTTCCGCCGTGGCCATATGCAGCCCGGAAACCTGGAGCTTGGCCAAATTAGGGTCGCCGGGCGCGGTGCTTGCAGGCTTTCCCGCGCGCGTGAGCAGGACCAAACCGGCAATCAGTATCAGCACAAACACTCCGCCGGCGGCCATTGGCACCCAGCTTCTCTTCTCTATTTCACGCACAGAAGAAACCGGCTGTTCGCTTTGAGAATCATCCATGGGAGAGATTCTACTACTCGGCGCTATCCGCCGATCATGCGCGATCATGCTTCGCTGTTCACCTCCCATCGGATTCGTGTAAACCAGCGTGGCCAGTGGCAAGGTTGTTTTTCTTTCCGCGCAGATCAGATCAGTTGTGATCAGTGGTAAGTCTGTTTTCTGATCCGCGATCATCCGCGTCAATCCGCGGTAAGCTTCTGCTCCCCGGTTTTTCAGTTCCGCGATTATCCGTGTCATCGGTGGTAAGGTTTAATTGGATGATTTCTTTTTCCAATATCAACAAGCAGTACGGCAAACAGCTGGTTTTTGTCGACGCATCGTTCCAGCTCAATCCGCGCGAAAAAGTCGGCCTTGTGGGCCCCAACGGAGCAGGAAAAACGACGCTTTTTCGCATGGTCGTAGGCGAAGAAGAGCCCGATGAAGGCGAAGTTTCAGTCCCCAAGCGTCTCACGATCGGCTATTTCCGCCAGGATGTTGAAGAGATGTCCGGACGCTCCGTGCTGGATGAAGCTATCGCCGGCAGCGGACGCGTGGGCGATCTTCATCATGAACTGGAAGCTTTGCAGCATGCAATGTCTGATCCCGCAAAGGCCGGCGAGATGGACCGCGTGCTGGCCCGCTTTGGTGAAGTTCAGGAAGAGTATGAGCATCTTGGCGGATACGCACTTGAGGCGCAAGCGCGTGAAGTGCTTCACGGCCTGGGTTTTAAAGACGATCAGATTGATGGCGACGTAGGCGCGCTTTCCGGCGGATGGAAAATGCGCGTCGCGCTGGCCCGCGTTTTGCTCGGCCGTCCTGACGTTCTGTTGATGGACGAACCCACTAACCACCTTGATCTGGAATCCATCATCTGGCTGGAGCAGTTCCTTAAATCGTTTCAGGGCGCGCTGCTCATGACCTCGCATGACCGCGAGTTCATGAACCGCCTTGTGTCAAAGATCGCAGAAATCGAATCCGGCGAGATCATTACTTACTCCGGCAACTATGATTTTTATGAGCGTGAGCGGAACATTCGCGCCGCCAATCAGCAGGCGGCGTTTGCGCGGCAGCAATCCATGCTGGCCAAGGAGCAGCGCTTTATTGATCGCTTTCGCACACACGCTGCCAAAGCTGCGCAGGTACAGAGCCGCATCAAGGCCCTGGATAAGATAGAGAAAATCGAGCTGCCCAAGAAGCGCCAGATCGTAAAGTTTGACTTCCGGCCGCCGCCACGATCCGGCGAGCAGGTATACGTTATTGAAGACCTGCACAAAAGCTTCGGCCCGCGCGTGATCTATGACGGATTCAATCTCACCATCCGGCGCGGCGAGAGATGGGCCGTGATGGGCAGAAATGGCGCGGGTAAAACCACCCTGCTCAAGATGATTGCCGGGGCGTCGCAACCGGATTCCGGGTCGGTCCGCCTGGGCG
>JBARNL010000274.1:0-8524 GCA_049802955.1 Candidatus Angelobacter sp. | reverse complement strand
AACATAATGAGCTACCCAATCGTTACCACAACTTCACTCCCTTTATCCGCCATCGCCACGCGCGATGCTGCTCCTTTATTCGCGGAAATTTCCAAAAAGCCCGTGCTTCCCACAATTGCGAACAGCTCTCCCGACGCGCCTTCTGCGTAACTGGAAACAAGCTTCGTCACCTCTGCCTTACCTACTATGATCTTAAAAGCCTTAGACGAGCCATCGAAAATCTGCGGAATATCTTTCGGCGATATATTGGTGATCAGGTTGCCGAACTTATCTGTCTTGAGCACCAGGCCTTTCCATGAATTTTCAGCGGTTGCTTTTGGCCGGGGCGCAAGAAAGCGCACGTAGTCGGTGATCTCTTCTCCGAACTTGGCCTGGTCCACGCCTTTGCTCAGGTAAGCTGCAACCGGCGCGAAAATATCGCGGCCATGGAAGGTATTGCTGACGGGATTATGGAAATAATGCTCTGAAGTAATGTGCCGGACGCTCACTCGCTCCTCGCGCTCAAAGACCAGGGACAGCACCCCGTTATCGGGCGCTACAAACACATATTGGCCTACTGTCGCGATAATCGGTCTGCGCGGTCCACCCACGCCGGGATCGACCACGACCACATGTACAGTGTCCTTGGGAAAGCAGTGGTAGGCCTGTGAAACAGCCAGCGCGCCGTCCAATACGTCAAAGGACTGCACGGCATTGGTGATGTCCACCACCTGTGCCGTTGGATTAATGCTGTAAATAACCCCTTTCATTGCACCCACATAATGCTCGGTCAAGCCGAAGTCAGTCGTGAGCGTAATCATCCGTTGAAAAGGCACTGATTTCTCCGTTGCCGTGGTTGGAAAGGCTTCCCGCGAAGGTATCGCGCGCCTTCTGTCTAAGTCAAGCCAGCGTAGTCCTTTGGGCAACAGCGCGCACGTCCGCGGAAGTACGTGGCCTATTGTCACCGGCGCTACGCTGGGAAGTTTCTGAAATTGGAAATTTTTAACTCAAAGCGTAACAAAAAGTGAACTGTCGTTTATCTTCCGGACTGGTAGTTAACTTTGTAAAGCGGATACCGTTAGCGGCGGAGATCACGCACCTCTTTTTTTAAAGAAAAACGAAACACAGTTAAGCCGGCCTGGCGCACATGCGTAGGGCCTTAAGTGTTTTCGCCGCCACGATTCCGGAAGTCACATTCCTCTGACTAAAGGACTGAATCATGGCTTCCGGAGTAGCGGAAAGGGAATCTATGTCGACTGCAGTACGGGCCATCCCACGTCAAGAAATTTCTCCTGCTGAATCCCTGTTCTTACTTGTTGTGGATGCAGATCGCTGGGCCAGAGACCTATCCCGGGAAGTCGGGGCCGGAATGGGATTCAAGGTTTACACCGCCGATAATCCCCGTGCCGCCCTGCGCCAGATGGAAGTCCAGCCTGTCGATGTGGTCCTTCTCGATGTCCGCCAGTCGAGCCAGGACGGAATCGACCTGCTGGCAAAATTCAAGGAAATGCATCCGCAGACTGAGATCATTATGGTCAGCGGACACGCCACGGTTGATTCCGTGGTTACCGCCATGAAGAGTGGTGCATGCGACTTTATCCGCAAGCCATTCAAAGGCGAAGAGCTTAAGGCCCTGCTTACCCGCACTGCGGGACGCCTGCGCAATTCCCTGGAAGACCGCATGTCTCGTGAGCATTTGCAGGTGAATTCCGGCGGGTATCACGGCATCCTGGGGCACTCCCCGGAAATGCAGAAGCTGTATCGCATTATTAATAAGGTGGCCACCAGCAAACACCCGGTTTTAGTTCAGGGTGAAAGCGGCACCGGCAAAGAAACGCTGGCGCGCGCCATCCATGCCAGCGGGCCTTTCCATGACCATCTTTTCTTGCTGCTGGATTGCGCGGCCACTGCTAACGGCGTTTTAGAAAATCAACTGTTTGGCCCCATCAAATCCACCAACGGCTCTGGAAAATCCAAGGATGGCGTGTTTGCTCTGGCCAGCGGAGGCACCATCTTCTTCGATGAAATCGGGGAAATGCCTCTTGATATTCAGGGCAGATTGGTTCGTGCCTTGCAGGAAAGAGAATTTCACGTTCAGGGCAATGGCAAATCCATTGCTGTCGACGTGCGCATTGTGGCGTCTACCAGCCGTGATCTGGAAACCGCAGTCCAGCAGGGAACTTTCCGGCGCGATCTTTTCTTCCGTCTCAATGTTGTGGGTCTCCGGTTGCCTCCACTGCGTGACCGCAGAGAAGATATTCGTGCTCTGGCGGAAAATTTCCTGGAGCGTGTTGGCCGTGTCCGGCAGGCGCAGTACGCCATCAGTCCTGACGCCCTGAAGCTGCTCCAAACCTATGAGTGGCCCGGCAATGTGCGTGAACTGGAAAATTGCCTGGAACGTGCCGTGGCCATGAGCGCCGGATCCGTGCTGCAGACTGCTGACTTTCCGCCTCATATACGCTCGGCAACCCTTCGCACTGCACAACCCGGCAAGCAGTCCCGCATCATGCCACTGGCTGAATTGGAAAAGCAGGCCATCGTGGACGCTTTACGGCAGCTCAATGGCGACAAACTGATGACTGCGCGGGCGCTCGGCATTGGCAAGACCACTTTGTACCGCAAGCTGAAGGAATACGGAATCAGCCATTGGCATTCTTCGCCCCTCTCAACCCATCTGGATTAAGGAAACTTGGAGTTTCGGGGCAAAAAATCTTTTTCTTCCGCTTTGCCCCGACGCAAGTTGCGCATCTAACCAAAGCGCGATGAGCTCCGTTGCGGTGTCGTTGTAAGTTCTTGCTTTCCAAAAAACGTATATCAGAGACAACTCCGCCCGGAAATGCCGCTTCTCACCTTTGGTGGTTGTCTGACTGAGTTTCCTAATTTGAAGGGGTATCTATGCTTTGGACGATTTTTGCAATCCTCATTATCCTTTGGCTTCTGGGCTGGGGATTCCACGTGGCCGGCGGTCTGATCCATCTTTTGCTTGTGATCGCATTGGTTGTTGCCGTCATTAATCTGGTCACGGGACGCAGGACTGTCTAGCATTTCAGCGAACCTCGCGAGTGGCCAAAGAATTTATGAAGTGGGAGTGGGCTGCACCGCCGTGCAGATTTGCTCCCTCTTTTTGCGCTAAAAAGGTTCCTGCCGTCAGCCGGAGTTAGAGAAAAGGCGCTTCTTTGCGCCATGTACCCGTATTTAAAGGACATCCTAAGTTCCTCGCACCGATTCTAATTCCTTTGTGAGCTGCAAACAGCAGCGGAAATTGGTAGTAAACACATGGTGACAACCCACGCGAACATGCCCGGAGTCGATGCCGCTGCGAATCTTGATGCCAACCAGGAACTCACGCGCCGCATTGCGGAAAAAGGCGATTGGTTCCACAACATCAACCTGAATGGGGTTTGGACCGCCCCCCATCACTTCCTGGGTGATTTTCCCAACGTGAAGTGGAAGCACATTGCCCCTGAGCTGCCGGAGGATTTGTCCGGGGCCAGCGTGCTTGATATCGGCTGCAATGGCGGGTTCTATTCCATTGAGCTAAAAAAGAGGGGCGCCAGCCGGGTACTCGGCGTTGATGTGGATGACCGTTACCTTGAGCAGGCGCGCTTTGCCTCCCAGGTTCTGGGCCTGGACATTGAATTTGCCAAATGCTCCGTCTATGACGTTGATTCCATTCCCGGACAATTCGATTTTGTCCTGTTTATGGGGGTGTTTTATCACTTGCGCTATCCTTTGTTCGCTCTCGATAAAGTCATTAAAAAAGCCGGGCGCAGCCTGATATTCCAGACCATGATTCGCGGGTCTCTTGCCAGCCCGGAACTGCGTGAGGATTATCACTTCTGGAACAAGGAGATTTTCAAGGACCCGGATTTTCCCTGCATGTACTTTATCGAAAAGAACTATGCCGGCGATCCCACCAACTGGTGGATCCCCAATCACGGCGCAATGGAAGGCATGCTGCGCAGCTCAGGCCTGGAGATCGTCTCTCATCCTGAACCGGAAACCTGGATCTGCTCCCCTGCTCACGTAACCCGGGATGATGGGAAATATATTTTGGACCACGAATTAGCGGGCACCCTGTAACCTGGCCCAGCTCTGTACAAAGGTGCATGCATGGTTGAAGCAGTAATGTTGTGGAATGAGCCGAATAATCTCTCGCATTGGGATTTCAAGCTTGACCCCGATTGGAAGATGTTTGCCGGCATGGTCATTGACGCGAGCAAGGCCATTCGGCGTGAGAATCCTGAGCTGCCCATAGTGCTGGGCGGCATCTCTCCCATTGACCCTCATTTCATTCAGCTGCTCGGGTCTTACGGCGTGCTTGATGCCGTGGATGTGGTTTCCGTGCACGGCTTTCCGCTGGACTGGAACCACTGGCAGCTTCAGGACTGGCCCAAAAAGATCGACGAAATCCGTGCCGTCACCGCCAAGCCCGTCTGGGTTTCAGAAGCTGGCGTTTCTTCTTTCGGCGCGGAAGAAGTCCAGGCCTTTGGCCTGCAGCGCACGGCTGAGCTGCTGTTGCCAATCGTGGATCGCGTGCACTGGTACAGCTTGCTTGACCTGCCGGCCTCGTGGTCAGCCACCACTCGGCATAAAGAGGCCGAAGGCAGCGCTTACTATCGCCATTACTATATGGGACTCCTGCATGAAGACGGTTCGCCCAAGCTGGCTGCGGAATCATTTCCCAATGGCATGGGCATTTGCCAATGGTTCCATTATGAAGATCACCGGCTGGAACTCGCCGTTGACTGGCTGAAGCGCCTGGGCGTGAAGTACCTGCGCACCGGCGTGAGCTGGGCAGATTGGTACCGTGAAAACGCGGAAGCATGGTTTGATCGCCAGATGCGGGCGCTGGAGCCATTCAACACTACCCTGACGCTCTGTTTTACTCCTGAGCACATGGGCATCGCTCCCCATTACACCAGTCCGCCGAAACGAGCTGAAGATTTTACTGAATTCGCGGTCTGGGCCGTGCGCAAATACGCTATGGCAAGAAAAGATAATCCCGCTTTGATAGGGGCCAGGTAAGAATGGCGAAAAATATACTCATCACCGGCGGAGCAGGGTTTGTGGGATCGCACCTGGCTGACGCCCTGCTGGCCGCTGGCCACCATGTTCGCATTTTTGACAACCTCACAGGCCAGGTCCATCGCAATGGAATTCCTGAATACCTGGCCGAAGACGCCGAGTTCGTGCAAGGTGATGTCCGTGATTCGGCGGTGGTACGGCGCGCGCTAGCCGGCATCGATGTAGTCTTTCACATGGCAGCGGCCGTGGGCGTGGGCCAGTCCATGTATGAGATTGAGCATTACATTGGCTCCAACACGCAGGGCACCGCCGTTCTGCTGCAACAACTGCTGGATGGCAAGAGTCGCGTGGAAAAACTTGTGCTGGCTTCGTCCATGTCGATTTATGGCGAAGGAAAATATCTTTGCGCTCAATGCGGCAGCGTCGCCCCGCAGCTTCGCACGGTCGAGCAGCTCAGGCTCAAGCAGTGGGAGCCAAACTGTCCCATGTGTGGTGAAGCGCTCACGCCTATTGCCACAGATGAATCTAAGCCGCTCCAGTGCAGCTCCATTTATGCACTATCTAAAAAAGACCAGGAAGAGATGTGCCTGCTGTTTGGCCGGACATATGGCCTTCCGACGGTGGCTTTGCGTTATTTCAATATTTACGGGACGCGACAGGCGCTTTCCAATCCCTATACCGGCGTGGCCGCGATTTTTGCCTCGCGATTCATGAATGCTAATCCTCCTTTGATCTTTGAAGATGGAGCGCAGTTGCGCGACTTCGTCAGCGTGCAAGATGTAGTCCGCGCTAACCTGTTGGCCATGGAGTCATCTCAGGCAGACGGCATGGCCTTGAACATAGGATCGGGCGAGCCAATTTCGATTCGTGAAGTTGCTGCGGAACTTGCGCGGGCCATGGACTCGGAGATCGCCGCCGTGCTTACGCAAAAATATCGCGCCGGGGATGTCCGCCACTGTTTTGCCGGCATTTCAGCTGCGCGCAAGTTTCTTGGCTATACGCCTCACGTGCACTTCGCCGATGGATTAAGAGATCTGGTTGAGTGGTTGTGCTCGCAGCAGCCGCAGGACCGTGCTGCTGAAGCAGTGGCGCAGCTCAGCGAATTTGGTTTGACCGCCTAGTTGCAAGGAACGTTGGATAAAAGGGGAAATAATGCGGAAGCAGGATACCCGCTCGGTGTTGATTCTTGGAGGAGCAGGCTTTATCGGGGCGAATCTTGCCCACTCTCTGCTTTGCCACACCGATGCCAAGGTGCACATTTTTGATAATCTCTCCCGCGCCGGAGTGCACCACAACGTGGAATGGCTGAGAAAGATGGCGGGAAATTCCGGGCGGCTACAGGTCACTGTCGGTGACGTTCGTGATGCACGGCAAGTGGAAAAAGCCGTGGTCCATGCGAATGAGATTTACCATTTTGCCGCGCAGGTCGCCGTCACCACATCCGTAGCCGATCCCCGGCATGATTTTGAAGTGAATCTTGCCGGCACCTTCAATGTTCTGGAGGCAGCCCGCCGGTCCGGCAATCGTCCGTTCATCTTGTTTACGTCGACCAATAAAGTTTATGGCGAACTTGGTCTTGGCACCCCGGTCGTCAGCGGCAAACGTTATGTAACTTCAATCGAGCAGGGCGTTGCAGAATCGCAGCCGCTGGACTTCCACTCCCCTTATGGATGCTCCAAGGGCGCAGCCGATCAGTACGTGCGCGATTTCGGGCGTATTTACGCCATCCCCACCGTGGTCTTCCGTATGTCATGTGTGGCCGGGCCACGGCAGTTTGGGACGGAAGATCAGGGATGGGTCGCCCACTTTGTTTATTCGGCTTTGCAGGAAGAGCCAGTCGTAATTTACGGCGATGGACGCCAGGTCCGCGATGTTCTCTGCGTGGATGATCTTGTCCGCGCCTTTGAAGCCGCGCGCCAGAATATTGAAACCACTCGAACTGAGGTTTACAACGTCGGTGGTGGTCCGGAGAACTCCATTTCTCTTCTCGAGTTGATGGATGAGATCGCCTTGCTGACAGGGCGGCCCATGGAATGCGTCTTCAACAACCGTCGCGTTGGGGACCAACTGGTTTATGTCACCGATCATTCCAAGATCCAGCGCGATACAGGTTGGAAGCCCGATATCGGAGTAAAGAAAACATTGCGCCTTCTACAGGAGTTCTGGGAAGAGAACCATCGAGTGCTGGCCAAGCGGCGCCGGAGTACCGCGACAGTTCTACCCTCATTTGAATTGGCGACTGAGCTCTCCGGGAGGGCGGGATGAAGTTTGCCTTGCTCAATCCCAACTGGGACTTCAAGGGCTCAACCTATTTTGGTTGTCAGGACCCTCATACTCCGCTGGAGTTGCTGTTTGCCGCCGACCAACTGCGAATTGCCGGGCATGAATCTCTAGTGATTGACGCGCAGACGGACAATCTCAGCATAGACGATGCGCGCCGGCGTCTGGATGCATTCGTGCCTGACTTTCTGGCGATCCCCACAGCCCCTTCTTATCTTTTCTGGCGTTGTCCTCCGCCGGAGCTGCGCGTACCCATGGAATGGTTTGCCGGCTTGCAAAGCAAAGCAATCAAAGTTGCTATCGGCCCGCATCCTTCGGCCACGCCCGCTGCTACGATCCGCAAGACCGGCTGTGACGTGGCACTGCGAGGTGAACCCGACCAGATTCTGGCAGAACTCGCGAGCAAGCCGTGGCCAGAAATTGTTGGCTGCTGCTTCAGGAAAGAAGATGGTCAACTGCACATTAGCCCAGCATCTGCTGTTGCGGATATGTCTGTCCTTGGTCCGCTTGACTTCAAAAATTACAACGTCGAAGCCCACGCCCATCGCCACCACGTATTTACCAATGACCACGGTCTTGGCGCGGAGTTGGAATTTGCTCGCGGCTGTCCCTGGGCCTGCACGTTCTGCAACAAGACGCTCTTCCGCAATAAATTCCGCGAGCGCAGCGTCGATGCCATTCTCCAGGAAGTGGATACGCTGATTGCGCGCGGCGTTGAATACATCTATTTCATCGATGAAATTTTTGGCGTCGGCAAGAACGTGCGCCGCCTGCTGGAAGGCATTGCTGAGCGTCCGGTAAAGATCGGCTTTCAGACGCGCATCGATCTTTGGGACGAAAAAACTCTCGATCTTCTTGGCCGTGCCCACTGCATCTCCATGGAGTGCGGGGTAGAGTCCATTACGCATGAAGGCCGCCAGGACCTGAACAAGAATTGCCGCATAAGCACGGATCGGATTACTGAATTGCTGGTCTATGCTCGTGGCCGCATTCCCTGGGTACAGGCGAACTTGATCCTTACTGAGCGAGATGATCGCGCGGAGATTCACCGCTGGCAGGAAGCGTTGAAGTCAAGAGGCGTGTGGGTGAGTGAGCCAGTACCCATGTTCCCGTTTCCGGGAAGCCCGCTCTATGCCCAAACTTTTGCCGCGGCCCCTGATGAAAAGGCATGGGAGCGCGCCCATCGCCACTACACGTCACTGTTCGCCGGCAAAGGTTATAGCGACATTCAGGAGCA
>JBARNL010000273.1:0-6014 GCA_049802955.1 Candidatus Angelobacter sp. | reverse complement strand
ATCTGGAACAGCTATCCGCTCTCTTCTGCCGCGCTGGTCGATAAAGTCCTTATCGATGGCGATCTTTACTTTGACCGCTCGCTTCCCGGACTTGGTCTTACCCACTACAAGGAGGTCCAGTAACCATGCTGAAAAAAATAATTATTGCAATCGCCCTTGTAGCGAGCGTGGCAGCGCAAAGCGCTGGCGCGCAAAGCAAGAAAACTAAATCCGCGCCGGCCACTCATGCAAACGCTGTGGCTCCCGTATCCAATGAAGCCATCGCCCTGAAAGGCGGCAAGCTGCTCACCATCACGCACGGCGTTATTGAAAACGGCGTTGTGGTAATGCACAACGGACGGATCACTGCCGTCGGCGGACCTGGAACGGCAATTCCTTCCGGCGCCAAAGTAATTGACGCAACCGGCATGACGGTCTATCCCGGCCTGATCGATTCGGAAACTCACCTGGGCCTCACGGAAATCTCCGCCGAGCGCATGACCAATGATGAAATCGAGATGAGCGACGAGATCATGCCGCACATGCACGTCTATGACGCGTTTCACGCCGAGACCGCGCTCATCCCGGTGACGCGCCTCAACGGCATCACGAATGCCATTGTTGCTCCGGCCAGTGGTGACACCCTGCCCGGCCAGGATTCGTTCATTCAACTGGCCGGCGCTTCCGCCACGGAGATGCTGACCGTGCGCGATATCGCCATGCCGCTTAACTTTACCGGCGCACAACGGCGAAACCAGAGCTTTGAACAAGCCAAATTCCCCTTCACCCGCATGGGCATGGCGACGCAACTGCGCCAGGCTTTCATTGATGCGCTGGATTACGACCAGAAAATGGCGGCCTATGACAAGAAGAAGTCCAGCTCAGATGGCAAAGAGAAGGACAAGGTCGGCGCTCCTCCCAAGCGCGACTTGAAATTTGAGGCGCTTCTGCCCTATCTGCACGGCAAAAAACCCGTCGTTCTTGCCGCTGAACAGCCAAACGATTTGCTCACCGCGCTGGAACTGGCGAATGAGTTTCACCTAAAAGTAATTCTCAACCATGTGACGCACTCGGCCAGCCTGCTGGATAAGATCGCCGCCACAGGATTGCCCGTGATTGTGGGTCCCATTTACGAACAGCCCAAGGACTCTGAGCGGTATGACGCGGTTTACAGCATGCCGGCTCAACTCGCCAAACGCGGCGTGAAAATCGCCTTTGCTTCTTATGACTCACATCAGGCGCGCAACCTGCCTTACGCAGCCGGTTACGCGGTCGGGTTTGGATTGCCCCCTGAGGAAGCGCTGAAAGCCATGACCATTAACCCGGCGCAGATGTGGGGCGTGGACAAGGATCTGGGCTCGCTTGAAGTCGGGAAGATGGGCAATGTGGTGGTCGCCAATGGCGATCCGCTGGACGTGAAGACCGACGTGAAGCACGTCTTTATTCAAGGCCAGGAAATTCCGCTCGTCAGCAAGCAGACAGAACTGCGCGACCAATACTGGAAATAACCAGCTTTCACCGGGGCCGGATGCCGTGCGCACCCGGCCCTTTTCGCTTGGCTCGAAGCTACAATAAGTTTGTGACAACTGAGTTGGGCAAGCTGCTGCTGTTTGTCGGCGCCATTATTGTTCTGATCGGCGCTGTGCTTCTGCTCTCGGGCAGGCTCCATCTCCCGCTGGGCCGCCTTCCTGGCGATATTGTTTATCGCGGCAAAAACACCGTCTTCTATTTTCCGATTGTTACCTGCATCGTTATCAGCATTGTGCTCTCGCTGATTTTTTGGCTGCTCGGACGTGGACGGCACTAATCGTTCAGAATAAATTGGTGTCCAGCGCCGCAATGAACTGGATACCGGGAATGGCCTTGCTGGTCAGATTGGCATCATTAGTGAGAAATAGGTCAGTTCCCACTTGCGCCGCACATGCCAAATGAATGCTATCCGCGGGTGAGATTCGATGCTGTGACCGGATTTTGGCATATTGGTCCGCTGCGGCTAGCGTAAAAGGAATGACTTCAATGAAGGGCCCGTCAAAGAAATCACGGATCTGCCTGGCGCTGGCCGCATCACCGGTCTTGTATGGGCCGGCCAGGACTTCTCCCACAGTAAATGCGCTTGTGTAAAGGCGGTCCTGCCTATCGTTCATTCGGGAGCGGATATGCTGAACACGTTTCGCGTAAACCGGATGATTTTCAAGTAAATAAACGAATAGCATCGTATCCCAATAGATCCGGCTCATTAACTATTCTCGCTTCGGCCATTAAATTTGCTTCTCTCACTGCGAATAAAATGCTCTCCTCCGCCTAGTTTTTTGAAAGCTTCTTTTGCCACCCCTCTTAAGGCGATCAGCGGATCACTTGAAATGGGTCCACTCACGGCTTTCGTCAGGACTTCATAGGTGTATGTGACAGTCGTGCTTTGGCCGGAAGGAGGCCCCGTTACTGAAAGAACTCGCAGGCCATTCTCTAGAAGAAATTTTTTGGACTTTAATGCCGCACAAACCAAAGGCACACGGTTGTGCAATCCTAGAGCTTTATGGACGGCCCCAACATTAACGCTCACTGATCGGTCGCCGCGCCGGACCGCAGGCTTGATGGCGTTTTCCCGCACATAATTTCGAACTGTTTCAGAATCGGACTTTATTGCTACTTGCGCCATTGGCTTCTCTCCTAATGCTATTATTGCATGAATAGCTGGCATATGCATGCTATAGGAGGGAAGAATGATAACTGCTACCAATTGGTGAACTCTGCAAGAAACACCACGACTTTTTGTGCTGGCGTAAAACCACCGAATCAAGTCAACCAAATTACCAGACCTCTAGCCCTTACGCCTGAATATCAGCGAATGGATTATGTTTGTTGTGAAAAGTGTGGAAAGTACAAGAAGTGCATACGCCGGCTCTGAATTGAGAGTTAGCGTTATTCGGTGCTGCTGATGGTTTGCTAAACTTCGCTTATGTCCTTCGCCGACCAGCTTGGCTTCACTTTTGAACAAGCGCCCACACGCCGCATCTGGCGCGTTGCCGATCTGGTAAGCGCCGTTCGAACCACGGTCGAGCGCGGCTATACCGATGTCTGGGTGGAAGGCGAGATTTCGAACTTCCATCCGGCGGAATCAGGTCATCTTTATTTCACCTTGAAAGATGGTGACGCGCAGCTGCGCATCGTGATGTTCCGCAGCCAGGCCCGGCTGCTGCGTTTTCGTCCTGAAGCCGGTATGCAGGTGATCGCGCGCGGTCGCGTGACCATCTATGACGCGCGCGGTGAGTTGCAGCTTTCTGCTGAATTTCTAGAGCCCGTTGGCGCTGGTGCGTTGCAAGTGGCATTTGAGCAGCTTAAAGCCCGGCTCGCCCAGGAAGGTTTGTTTGACGCCACTCGGCGCAAGCCCATTCCGCCCTTGCCTCGGCGCATTGGCCTGGTAACCTCTCCGCGTGGCGCGGCATTGCAGGACATGCTCAACATTCTGGCCCGCCGCCATGAAAACGTCGGCATACAGATTTATCCTGCGCAAGTGCAGGGCGAGACCGCAGCTGCGGAAGTCGCGTCCGGCATTAAGTATTTCAACCGCGCCAAAACCGTCGACGTGATCATCATCGCGCGTGGCGGCGGCTCCATTGAAGATCTGGCCGCATTCAACGACGAAACTTTGGCCCGCACCATCTTCGCTTCCACGCTGCCGGTAATAACGGCCATTGGTCACGAAACTGATTTCACTATTGCCGACTTTGTCGCCGACCTGCGCGCGCCCACGCCATCCGCGGCAGCCGAGATGGTGATTGAATCCAAGCATCGCCTGGCGGAGCATCTTGCGCATCTGCACCAGCGGCTGGGCCGCGCCACGCGTTATCGCCTGCTGATGGCCCGCAACCGTTTACAGGAACTTTCACAGCACGGAGCTTTTGCCCGCATACAGGACTTGATGGTGCGGCGGTCGCAACGGCTGGACGAGCTTTCCTACCGGCTGGCCGCCAACTATCGCACTTTGCTGCACGACTACCATCGCCGGCTGGATATTGCCGCATCGCGGGTGCGGCATTTTGATTTTCACCGTTCGCTGGCTGTGGTGCGAGGTCAAATCGATGCAGGTACTGAGGCGATGGTCCACGCTTTCCAGTCTTACCTGGCCGCGCGACGCTCACATGCCGAGCGGCTGGCCGCACAGCTCAACGCGCTCTCACCCGTCAAAATACTTGAGCGCGGTTACGCGCTGGTCTTTGATGAACGCGGCGCATTGGTAAAAGATGCGTCGCAGCTCGCGGCAGGCTCTGAGATTTCCGCGCAGGTGGCGCAAGGTAGGTTCACTGCCGAAGTGAAAAAGACAATTCCTGATTGAGTAGAGCGTCCCATGCGCGCACGTTTGCAACTGGCGGGTAATTGCTAAATACTAAATACCAAGTACTAACTACTGACTCATGAGAAAGCTTTTCGGAACGGACGGAATCCGCGGTGTTGCCGGCGCGTATCCGCTGGATAAAAAAACAGTGCACGCTGTTGGGCGCGCCCTGGGCGATCATCTTCCCGCCGGGCCGCGTCGCGTGGTGATTGGGCAGGACACGCGTGAATCGAGTGGATGGATGGCCGACACTCTTGCCGCAGGGCTCCGCGCCGCCAAGGTTGAAACCGTCAGCGCCGAAGTGGTCCCCACACCGGCTATCGCTTACCTGACGCATACGCACGCTTTCTCCGCAGGCGTGGTGATTTCTGCTTCGCATAATCCCTGGCGCGATAACGGCATCAAGGTGTTTGGGCCTGACGGATATAAACTGCCGGACGAAGTTGAGCTGGAAATTGAAACCGAAATATTTGCGCTACTAAAAGAAGAAGCACCGCAAACTCAGGACAGCAATGCAGGGCCTTCTCTGCCCGGCGATCCTGCGCTGCGCCTGGACTACCTGAACTGGCTGGCGCAAACGATTGCCGGCGCTGAACGCCTGCACATTGTTGTGGACTGCGCCAATGGCGCGGCCAGCACCGTTGCCCCGGAAATATTCAAGCGCTCCGGCGCTCATGCTGAGTTCACGCATCGTACGCCGGATGGCCGCAACATCAACGAAAACTGCGGGGCGCTGCATCCTGAGATCGTTGCGCGGGAAGTTCTGGCGCGGACCGCGGACCTTGGCATCTGCTTTGACGGCGATGCTGACCGCGCGCTCTTTGCCGACAGCAACGGCCACGTGGTGAACGGCGACGCCGTGATGCTTCTGCTGGCGCGCGACCTCAAAGAACGTGGCGAGCTGACGAATGACACAGTGGTAGCGACAACCATGTCAAACATGGGACTGGAGGCGGCGCTGCGCGAATCCGGCATCAAGATGCTCCGCGCTCCTGTTGGCGATAAATACGTGCTGGAACAGATGCGGAAGACCGGCGCGGTCCTGGGCGGCGAACAGTCCGGACACATTATCCTCTCCCGCGAAGCCACCACCGGCGACGGCCTGCTCACCGCCATCCGCGTGTTGGGAATTGTTGCCGCAAGCGGCCGCTCGCTGGCGGAGCTGGCTTCCGGCATGAAGGTTTTTCCGCAGACCATCAGGAATATCCGCGTAAAAGAAAAGCGTCCGCTGGACCAGATGCCAGAAGTCATGCGGGCCATTGAGCGGGCAGAGCGACAGCTAAAAGGAAACGGCCGCGTGAACGTGCGCTATTCCGGCACGGAGTCACTGGCCCGCGTGATGGTGGAAGCCGAGACTGAAGAGGTCGTCCAGCGGATTGCCGGCCAGATTGCCGCGGCGCTGGAATCCGCCATAGGACTGGGTGTGCCTTCTGCTTATTGAACTGGCGCCTCGGCGCAGAAAGCGGCTGTCGCCAAAGGCCGTGGTTCTCGTATTGATCGCGTTGGCCGGATTCGCGTTCGTCCCTATGTTGCGTTCGGCCCTGCGCTCCGGAGTGGGAATTGCAGCAGACGCGGTTTACGTTCTTGCTTATCTGTTTGCAGTGGTCATGCTGCCGCTCATGTTCTTTGCGCTGGCGCGTTTCGGCTACTCAGTTTTTCTTCGGCCGTATCTGCGCGCATGGCACATCAATCGCATCCGCAA
>JBARNL010000272.1:0-7411 GCA_049802955.1 Candidatus Angelobacter sp. | reverse complement strand
CTTCAAAACCAGGATCGTTGGCGACCGCCTGCGCGTCCTCTTGCTAACTTGCGGCTTGGCTGCGCTTGCGGCAGCGCCATTTCTGCTGCTACCCGGACGCATACCCATGGTTGCCGCCGTATTGTTTTTTGGCCTGCTTGGGTCCAGCATTTGCTCCGCGCAGTCGCTAATAAGCGGCACTGGCGCAGGTGTTTCCAATTTGTTTATTACTCTTGCGCCGGTACTGTTTGGCGCACTGGCCGGACTTGGCGGCTACGCTATTTATGAATACATGCCATCGCTCACATTCCACTCCGGTGATCGCCACATAAGCGCCGTGATGGGATTGGCTTTTCTTTTTGGATGCCTGGGCCAACGCCTGCTTGCCCATTTGGCAAGCGGACGCAAGCGAAAAATCGCGATCGCATAAAATTATTTCTACTCCAGCTTGCCCGCGATCCGGCGCGCGATCTCCTTCATCTTTTCCAGTGACGACCGATACTGAAGCACCGCGGATTGCAACGCGAAATCCGCTTTTCCCTTGCGCACCAGAATTCCGCCCAGCCCAACCTTGCCCTTTTGAACGTTGCCATCCAGCCATGCTTCGTCGCCGATGCCGCTCAACTGAGTGATATTCTTCTCTCCCGGCTTCAGGTGGCGTACCTCTTTTGTGTTCTGCCATTCCTTGGCTTCTTTCTCAGCAGAGTTTTCCACGTTTAGCATCAGGGACACACGCGCTGTATCCAGTCCCGGCTTGGGCGAAGCTTCTTCATACATGCAGACAATATCGCCATGTCCTGGCGCAAGTTTCATTGGAACGCCCGTGATTGCCTGCGCGTCTTCCGGGCTGAACATGGAGCAAGGATCAATCTGCGCTTTGGGCGATTGCGGCTGCATGTCGGAACTGCCGGAAGATGCTGATGCGGGCGTTGGCATAGCTGAGCTGGAGCTTCCGTTATCCGAGGGAGAACTGCTGCACGAAACGGTGAGCAGAGAAAATAGCAATGCGGCGAAGCAGAAAAGCGTCTTCATAGATGGCCTCCATAATAAATTCCAGATTGTAAATGAATCGATTGGCAGATTTGCTATGCTTTCCGGTTTGCGTGCTCAAGATTGGTTCGAGTCAAAATAATTGAATTCACCCACGCCCCAAAAAACCCCGAGTACGGCACAATACCTGGCGCGGCGGCTGGGTTTGTTCGACGCTACGATGCTGGTAATGGGCGGCATTATTGGCACGGGAATCTTCATGAATCCTTATGTGGTCGCCCAACGCGTCCACACGCCGGCTTTGGTTTTGGGAGCGTGGCTGGCCGGCGGTTGTATCGCGCTCATGGGAGGTTTTATCTGGGCGGAACTGGCGGACCGCATGCCCACCGCAGGCGGCCAATATGCCTATTTGC
Source organism: Candidatus Angelobacter sp. (assembly GCA_049802955.1). GTDB lineage: Bacteria > Acidobacteriota > Terriglobia > Terriglobales > Acidobacteriaceae > Angelobacter. The sequence continues at coordinate 6,029 of JBARNL010000272.1, read as the reverse complement.
GTGACGCGTATCATCCTCTGGTCTCCTTTCTCTATGGCTGGGTGTTGCTGCTGGTTATCCAAACTGGCGGAATGGCCGCCGTGACAGTCACCTTCTCGCGATATTTTCTTGAACTCACTGGATGGCACGCGGGCGAATGGCAGATCGCTTTGGTCGCCCTGACCGTGCTCACCATAATCAACTGCATGGGGGTGCGCGCGGGCGGTACCGTCCAAAGCGGGCTCATGGTTTTAAAGATCGGCGCCATCGCTTTGCTGATATTCGTCGGATCGTTCCTGGTGCATGCACACGTCACTTGGAAACCTGTTCTGGATCAGCCAGTATCTGGTGGATTGCTCTCCTCCTTTGGCGCGGCCATGGTCCCTGTGGTCTTTGCCTTTGGCGGATGGCACACTGCAACCTTCGCTTCAGCAGAAATAAAAAATCCGCGCCGTGATCTGCCGCGAGCTTTGATCATGGGAGTAATTGCGGTTGCGCTTCTTTATACGTCAGTCAACTACGTTTGCGTACGTGCGCTCGGAGTGCTTACTTTGGCAAACACGCCCGCGCCGGCCTCTGCTGTTATGAGGATGGCCCTGGGCCAACGCGGTGCAACCATCATCGCGCTGGCAATCGCAATCTCAACCCTGGGATTTCTTAGCCAAAGCGTTTTGACCGCGCCGCGCGTTTACTTCGCCATGGCAAAAGATCGCCTCTTCTTTCGACAACTCGCCTGGGTCCATCCGCGAACACAAGCTCCGGTGCTGGCCATCGCTATACAAAGCGTCTGGACCATGGTGATCCTGTTGACCGGCGGTTATGAGAAGATCCTGAATTACGTCACCTCCATGGACGTGCTTTTCTGGGCTCTTACCGCCGCCGCCCTCTTCATCCTTCGCCAACGCGATCCGGCGCGATCGGCATTTTCCATGCCCGGTCATCCCTTTACCACTGCGCTCTTCTGCGCGGTTTGCCTGGCCGTGGTTGGCAATACCCTGTACACCTACCCGGAAAACACGCTCATTGGCTTTGCAATTCTGGTCGCCGGCGTTCCCATGTATTACATTTGGAGACGGACCTTACGCGCATGATACATTCCAGAAGCACAGCCCACTCGCCTTACATGGATTGGGCCAAACTGCATTCCGCGGCAAAATTCAATCTCGCCACCAGCGGCGTAGCCAACTTTCCCTTGTCCAAGCTTGGCGTGACCATTGATCAGATGGAAATCAACGGCGCGTCCATCTATGGATATGAGCCGCTCCGCCAGGCGATCGCCCGGCGATATCGTGTGTCGCACGAATGTGTCGCCCAGGCAGTGGGAACGTCATTAGCCAATTACCTTGCGCTGGCCGCCACCACCGAACCGGGAGATGAAATCCTGGTCGAGCAGCCAACCTACGAACTCCTTCTCAGCACCGCGAAATATCTGGGCCTTGATATCAAACGCTTCCCGCGCCGCGCGGAGAATAATTTTGCCATCGATCCAGCCGATGTTGAACGCCAACTCACTTCGCGCACGCGGCTGATTGTGATCTGCAACCTGCACAACCCCACCGGCGCTCTGGTTCCTGACGCCACTCTGCACGAAGTTGGAAACCTTGCTGCCAGAGTTGGCGCGCGCGTTCTGGTGGACGAGGTTTATCGCGAGATGCTGTTTGAATCGTTGCCCGCCAGCGCATTTCATATTGATCCCGAGTGTTTCATCGTCACAAACAGCCTCACCAAAGCTTATGGACTAAGCGGCCTGCGCTGCGGATGGGTGCTCGCCTCACCCGAACTTGTCCGACGCATGTTCCGCATCAATGATCTTCACGGCGCCACGTTTGCTCATCCTGCTGAACTGCTCAGCGTGATCGCCCTGCAAAAGCTTCCGCAAATCGCCGCAGAGATGAAGTCCATACTGGATACAAACCGCCGGCTTCTACACGACTTCCTGCTCCAGCGCGACGATCTGGATTACTTCTGGCCCGAATATGGCACCATCGTTTTCCCTCGCCTCAAAAATGGGAATGTTGATTCCCTTTGTCAATTGCTGCGCAATGAGTTTGAAACCAGCGTGGTTCCCGGCAGTTTCTTTGAGGGCCCAGACCGGTTCAGAATGGGCGTGGGCCTTCCGACCGAATCAGTACAAGCAGCGTTGCCGCAATTGCAGCGCGGTTTGGGCACTTACCGCGCCTCATTGCAAATAAGCGCTTGATTAAGCGAGCACGCCGGTCAGCCTTTGTCCACGCCCCATTTACCTGCGCCTCGGCAGGCGATAAACAGCGCGACAAAGCAGTAGACCACCGCAAGTTCACCCTTGTTGTTAATCGGTAACATGCCTTGCGGCTGGTGAACCATAAAATAAGCCACCGCCATTTCGCCGCTCGCCAGAAACGCGGCCAAATGCGTCAACAATCCAATCAGGATCAGCACTCCTCCAACCAACTCTATCCCTGCACTCGTCCAGCCCAGGACGTCGTGCGGTCTATGGCCGCCAAACACTCGGAAAACTTTCTGCGCGCCATGGCAGGCAAACAGGAAACCAAACACAATCCGCAGCGCCGCGTACGCAGTGGGTTCAAATTTCTTCAGAGCGTTCATCTCAGTCCTTTTATTTGTGAATTGAGAATAGAGCCCACTATCTGGTCAGCTACACCACAAAATACTTAGCCTGCGGATGATGCACGATAATTGCCGAGGTTGACTGTTCCGGCTCCATATGAAAGCCGCTGGTTAATCGCACGCCGATGTTCTCTTCCGGCTTCAGCAGGGCAAACAGCTTGGTTTGGTCTTCCAGGTTTGGGCATGCAGGATATCCAAATGAATAGCGCGATCCGCGATATTTCTGGTGAAACAGATCTCCCACTCGCGGCGCGTCATCTTCCGCAATGCCCAACTCTTCCCTTACCTGCTTATGGAACAGCTCAGCCAGCGCCTCTGCCGTCTCCACGCTCAGACCGTGCAGATAGAGATACTTCGTAAACTCGCCTGCATCGAAGAGTTTTTTTGTTTCTTCTGAAGCGCGGCTGCCGATGGTGACTACCGATAGTCCAATCACGTCTAACTTCCCGGATTCTTTCGGCTCAAAGAAATCGGCGATGGATAGCTTGCGGCCTTCGCGCTGCCGCGGAAAGGTAAACTTCGCAATCGTATTGCGCGTCTCTGGCGTATCGAAAAGCACTACATCATTGCCATCGGCAACGCAGGAAAAGTAGCCATACACCACCTTCGGCTCGAACCAGTCTTTAGCAGCCACTTCTTTCTGCAGCTCAGACAGCACAGGGATATATTTTTCCTCCACGATCCTCAAATAGTCCGCCTGCGACGCAGTCTTTAACTGCCACTGGTTCTTGAACAGCGCCGTGTGGTTGATGTACTGGAAGACCTCATTCAAATCAAAATCCTTGCGCACGCGCACGCCATAAAACGGAGGCACAGGAATATTCGGCGGCGGCTGCACCACCGGCGACCTTTCCGTGCTGGTGGAGCTTTCCGCCCCGGCGATCATCGTGGTCTTGGCGAATTCCTTGACTGTTCTGCCTTCCTGCAAGCGTTTCTCGCGCGCGCCGTTGCTTGAAGTCAAATCATCCATCAGGTGCAGGCCCGTAAACGCGTCGTCGGCGTAGAACACGGAATTTGAATATTCGCGCCGCAAATCGTCTTCCACGTATTTGCGCGTGAGCGCCGCGCCGCCGCAGATCACGGGATAGTCCAGCGCTTGCGCCTGCAAATCCTGAATCACATACTTCATCTCCAGAGTCGACTTCACCAGCAGCCCGCTCAGCCCAATAGCATGCGCGCCGTGCTTCTTCGCCGCGGCAATAATTGAATCCGAAGGCTGCTTGATGCCCAGATTCACCACCTTATAGCCGTTGTTGGTAAGAATAATGTCTACCAGGTTTTTCCCGATATCGTGGACATCGCCTTTGACCGTGGCCAGCACCAGAGTGCCTTTCTGGTTGCCTTCTTTCTTCTCCATCTTGGGCTCAAGATAGGCCACAGCCTGCTTCATTACGCCGGCAGAATCCAGCACTGAAGGCAGCTGCATCTTGCGCGCGCCAAAGAGTTCGCCCACCGTCTTCATGCCATCGAGCAGAACTGTATTGATGATCTCCAGCGGCGAATATTTGGTGAGCGCATCATCCAGAATCTGTTCCAGCGTCTGCTTCTGCGCGCCATCGCCCAGCGCCTTTTCACCGTTGATGATGCAGCGCTTCAGCTTATCCTCGACTGACAGTGTCTCCAGCGGCGCGGCTTCCACCTGTGGCTGTTTGTCCAGCCCGGTGAAATGCTGCATGTAAATTTGCAGCGGATCGCCCGCCGACTTGTCGTAATAAATCAGCTTCCGCGCCAGGTCCACTTCAATTTGCGGGATCTTATATAGAGGATAGATTTTGGCGTAATTCACAATCGCCATATCCAGCCAATAATCCACGGCCTCTTTCATGAACACGCTGTTCAACACGCGCCTCGCGTAAGTGTTCAGCCCAAATGAAATATTGCTCACGCCCAGGATCGTTTTCACGTCCGGCAGCTCGGCCTTAATGCCTTTGATCGCGTTCAGCGTCTCCATTCCGGCTGTGCGATAGTCGTCCTGCCCGGTAGAGATCGGCAGCGTCAGCGCATCAAAGATCAGGTCAAAGGGACGAATCCCGTATTTCTCTGTAGCCAGCTTGAAGATTCTCTTGGCGACTGCGACCTTCTTCTCCGCCGTTAGCGCCATGCCGTCTTCATCAATCGTCAGCGCGATCACCGCCGCGCCGTACTTCTTGGCCATCGGCAGTACTTTGGACGTGCGCTTTTCGCCATCTTCCAGATTGATGGAATTGATAATCGCCTTGCCGGGAATGCGCTTCAGCGCTTCTTCAATCACGTCGGCTTCCGTGGAATCCACCAGCACCGGCGCGGGCACACGCGTCGCCACCTTTTCCAGGATCGAGCTCATGTAGCCCTTCTCGTCCTCGCCCACAATGGCCGTACACAGATCCAGCATGTGTGAGCCTTCCGTCACCAGCTTTTTCGCCAGCGCCAGAATGTCGTCATACTTGCCTTCGCGGACCATGTTCTTGAAATACTCCACGCGCGTGGTGGTGTTCATTTCTTCCGCTACAATCAGCGGCTTGGGATCAAGATCGAGCGGTACGGTGCTGTACGCGCTTGAGGCCGATGGCGTGACCTGCACTTCGCGCCGGGCCGGCTCCAGATTTGCGCAAAGATCGGCCACGGCCTTGATGTGTTGCGGATTGGTCCCGCAGCATCCGCCCACAATGCGGACGCCGTATTCGGTGATGAACTTCTTGTGCCACTCCGCCAGGCTTTGCGGCGTCAGCCGATAATGCGCCACTCCGCCCACGTTCTCCGGCAGGCCGGCATTGGGCAATATCGATATTTCCTTCGGCGCGTTGTGCGCCAGATAGCGCACCGCATCGTTCATTTCTTTAGGGCCGGTCGCGCAATTCAGGCCGATGATCTCGCAGTCAAAGGGCTCCAGCGCCGTCTCTGCAGCGCCAATTTCCGTGCCCAGCAACATGGTACCAGACTCCTGCAATGTCACCTGTGCCTGCACTGGGATGCGCTTCCCGCGCTGCTTCATGGCTTCAAACGCCGCAGCCACGGAAACTTTCGTCTGCAGAATGTCCTGGCAAGTTTCAATCAGCAGAATATCCACGCCGCCGTCGATCAATCCCAATGACTGCTCCAGATAGGCGTTGAACATGTCGTCATAACTGATCTGGCCCAGCGACGGCAGCTTCGTCCCCGGCCCAATCGATCCCGCAACGTAGCGCGGTTTGCCATTGCCGGAAAAATCTTGCGCCACTTCACACGCCAGCTCGGCCGCGCGCTTGTTGATCTCATGGACTTTGTCGGCCAGATCAAATTCGCCCAGCACAATGCGCGTGCCGCCAAACGTGTTGGTCTCAACCACGTCAGCCCCGGCCTTGAAATACGCAGCGTGAATATCTTTTATTATGTCGGGCCGGCTCAGCACCAGCACTTCAGAGCAGTTCTCTTTGCCCCAGAAGTCATCCATTGACGGATGGCGTTCCTGTATCTCCGTGCCCATG
>JBARNL010000271.1:0-4867 GCA_049802955.1 Candidatus Angelobacter sp. | reverse complement strand
TGCCTTCCATGGGCGGTCCGCAGGCTCTCTTCCCGCCGGACTTCGGTTATAACCTGTGGGTTGTCTATGGAGTCTGGTTGCTTGTGGTGGTATTGCTTTATCCAGTCTGCCGCTGGTTTGCCAACGTAAAGAGCAGAAGGCGCGATTGGTGGTTGAGTTATTTGTAGGGGCTAACGGAGGAGCTCGTTTTTCCTTTGCCGCAAGCGGGTGAAAGCCTCTTCTCCATTGATCAGCTTCACTCTGCCGCTCTTAATATCGTCGAACCGGGCATCAAGCGTGCTGCGAACGTCCGAAAGTTCTGCCACATATCCAGTTATCGCATCCTGAACAAGATCTTCCTTAGCGCGTCCGGTTTGTGCGGAAAGCTGATTCAGCTTTGCTTCCAGATCGGGTGTCAAACGCACTTCCATGTGTCCAAGCGTAGGCAATTCGGGGTCTGGCTGTCAATTAGATTAGATAACAGGACAGCAAGCGACGAGTATGGTGCATCATCTTTTTTTCAGGGGCTGAAGCCCAGCATATTGTGAGCTTTACGGCACGGCTAAGTCGTGCCCTGACACTTGTATCTCCCGAAAAAGATCAATGTCTGTCAAAGCTTATCCGGACTTGACGCAGCTACCGGGGCTTCATCACCATCACATCCGTGGATTTCACCAGCGCGGCGGCGATCTGGCCTTTTTCCAAACGCATTTCGCGGACCGCGTCTGCGGTGACGATCGCGGTAAGACGCTGGCCGGCGATCGACAGCGTGACCTGCGCCATCAGGCCTTCGATCTTTAACTCGACGACCCGGCCCATCAGTTGGTTGCGACCGCTGATAGTGCGGAAACTCTCTCTGCGCGCCTGTACCGGGCCGCGCTGCGGAACGGCGGGGAGCAGGCGGTCAATTTCATTTTCTGGAATGCGATGATGGCCGCCCGGAGTCTTCACGGTCTTGATCTTGCCTTTATAAATCCACTGCTTCAGCGCAGGATAACTGACGCCCAGGACTTTGCAGGCGTCGCGTAGAGGATAAAGTTTTTTCGGCGATTCAGATCGCATGATATCGACTCCTTATTTCATAGCAGAAAGGCTGCGCCTTGTCTCACGTGCGCAGCCGAGGGCGGCTGCGGTCCACAATCCAGAAAAATTCGCCCGAAGCTGCTGCATTCCAACGAGTCGCCAAGGAACAGCGTCTCTGTCATTCATTTTTGCCCTTTCTCACAGCGGCGCCAGCAATGATCTCAGCAGCGGCGTCGCCGGCGCGTTGTAAAGCTCAGTCCACGTGCCGCGTTGGACGATTCGTCCTTGCTCAAGCACGATGGCTTGCTGCGGGCATAGGCGTTTGAGCACTTCTGCCTGATGATCGACGGCGATCATGCTGAAGCCAATTTGCCTGCTCCAGAAGATGAGATCGTCAATTAGTTCGCGGACAAGCTGGCGATCAAGCCCGGCAAACGGTTCGTCGAGCAGGACGAGAGGAGGCTTGCGGGCGAGCATCCGCGCCAGCGCAACGCGGCGCGCCTGTCCGCCGGAGATCAGGGCCGCAGGCGCGTGCCAAAACTGGCCAAGCTGCAGGCGGTCGCGCAACGTGGTGATCCATTGCTGCTGCTCAGCGGTGGCTGCCAGGGTTTTTGAAATCCCAAAATGAATGTTTTCTCTTACGCTCAGGTGAGGAAAGAGGCCGGGCTCCTGCGTCATATATCCAAGCGGACGGCGATGCAGGGGCAGCGACGGCGGAAAAAGTTGCAGGCCATCCAACTGCACAAAACCGCCATCTGGCTCTTCTATTCCGGCAATGCACGCGAGCACGGTGCTCTTGCCCACGCCGGACGCGCCGAATAATCCGAGCGCGCTGCCGGCTTCCAGTTCCAGCGTAACGTTGACCTGGAGGTTGCGGCGCTGCTTGATAATGTGCGCCTTAAGCATGGCGTTTTCTCTGGGCCAGCACATGAACCAGCCACGGCAGCGGCAGCGCCACGGCCAGAAAGACCACGAGCAGCGGCATGACCGCGGGCAATCCAAAGCTTTGCAGGTTCACCCAGAGTTGCACCGGCATTCCGGAAGGATAATAAGCGGTGACGACAACGGCGCCGAATTCTCCAATGGCGCGTACCCACGCGATGCTGAGCGCCACAGCGAGGCCGAGGCGCGAGAGCGGCAATGTGACGCGCAGAAAAACTTTTGTCGGCGCAAGACCCAGCAACGCAGCCTGCTTTTGCAAGATGGCAGGCACCGCGTCAAAAGCGGCGACGGCCCCAAGGACGTAATAGCCCATGCCCACATAAACCTGGGTAAGGATGAAAGCGGCAGCGCTGTTGGTCAGGCGCAGATCAAGATGCTCCAGCATTGCGCCAAGAGAACCGTACGGGCCAAAGGCCAGAGTGAGCAGTATGCCGAGCGCAAGCGGCGGCAGAAGAATTGGAACGAGCAAAATGGCTTGCCACATAAGGCGCTCTCGGATGGAGCAGCGCGCAATGTAGGCTGCTACGGGCGTGCCAACAGCAACAATGATCAGCATGGCAATAGCGGTGAGCAAAAGTGAGACACGGACGGAAGCGAGCGCTGGGCCGCGAACGTCAGCGCCCCATTGCCACGGCCCGATGTGCGCCAGCAGCGCGGTGAACGGATACAGCAGCGCCAGCGCAAACAGCGCCGCTCCACTGCGAGCGATCCAGTGGCGTGGAATCATGGGTGCAGGGATGAAGCCTCTCCCGGTGGATCATAGTTATACTTGCGAAAGATTGCCTGAGCTTCATTGCCTTTCAGGCATTCAACGAAAGCCTTTCCGCCGTTAGCGTTGCGCGCATCTTTAAGGACCGCCGCGTAATAGATGAGTGGTTCGGGCGTATACGTTTTTCCGCCGACAGAAAGCGTCACGTCGGGATGCTCCGCGCTCAAATTTTGACCGCTCAGGTTAATTTCTGTGGGTAGAGGCACGTAGGGAAGATTCAACGGGCCGGGCTGAATTTTATAAGCTGACACTGCGTCCAGTTCGCCGCTTTGCAGCCGCGCCATTACGGTTGGCTCAGTGAAGATCTGCTTCTCATTGATGGTGGGACCAAGAATCTTTGCCGCCAGATCCGGCTGCTTAGTCATTCTGGCGGCGAGCATCAAGGTAAAAATAATGTTGCGCCCCTGCGGATCGGTGACGGGGTCGGTGCGGCCAAAGCGCACCCCGGGTTCCAGCAGAATCTTCCACAAATCTCCTTTACCTTTCGCAGCCGCGTCAAAGCGGGAAGCGAATCGGCTTTTAGGACTATAGGCAATCACCATTTCCGTATGCGCGATGGGCTGCGCAGAATCGGCTTTGCCGGCACGAAGGATAGTGAGCGCTGGACCCGGCGTCACGGGGATAAATACGTCCGGACGAATGCTGCCGCCGATGATCAACTGTGCCAGCGCGCTGGAACCCTGGGCGCGACCATGTAAGTCAATTTTCAGGGTACGTGCCACGGCGGATTTTATCGAGCCTTCCATCATTGAGCCCATGGAGCCGGCGTAGGCGACGTCGAGTGGGGCGAGTTCTTCAGCGAGCAATTGGAAAGGCAGCCCGGCAAGTGCAGCGCCCGCGGTAATGGTCAGGCTGCGAGCAAGAAGCTGGCGTCTGGTGATGGCAGGGTTAAATGGCATTAAACTTCCCATTTTGTCTTGCTATGGTAATGATTTAATACGATTTAAATCGTCACTGTCAACGTAATTTAGACGAAGAGTAGCGCGAGGGCTTTATTCCGCCAGCTTGCGGTACACTTACAACCGTTCGTGGAGCCTCATGGAACAACCTCCCAATTCGCCTCCGGTTATTCCTCCTGTTCAACGCAAGTCTGGGCGCGGCTGCCTGACGACGATCGTCTACTTCTCTGTCCTCGCCTTCATCGTCGTGTTTGTGACAACCGCCATCTTTGCGCCGTGGGGATTCTTTATGGGCGGCCACTTTCATATTTTTCCGGGCTGGACAGGATGGGGCAAGCTCCATTCCAACTCCGCCGGCGACTACGCTTTATATGTGAGCATTTTCCCCGCGACTCGAGGCCGTGGCGGCCGTGGCGGTGGCGGTCCGCGCGTCAAAGGCAGCGCCGTGCTATGCACCCCGCGAGGAGAAAAATATAACCTTCGTGTCAATGGAGACTTTGAGAAGAATCCGGGCATCAATCTCCAGGGCAAGACGGCGGCTCTTTACGTCTACAATTACTCGGTCTTCAGCACCAGCAAAGCTCCGTCCCTCGAGTTCCGAGGAAAGTGGAACAACCCTGACCTTGTGCTCGACGATCACGGTTCCATCACTCGCGCCTTCGATCCCGGCGGCGTGCTGGTCACCAACCCCCATACCCGTCCTTACATTCAAGAGGTAGTGCCGCTAACGCTGCATGTAGGCACTCGAGCGGACTTTGACGCTGCCTGCGCTCTAGTTGCAAAACACTAACTTGCTGCGCAACCTCTCACAATCCGTGGCCTTCGCCTGAAGACCTGATACCGCCTTATTACGGTGCGACTCTCGGATAATCTCCTGGTATTGCCTCAGCTTGCTATACACTTGCTAAGCCACATGGATCCCGCGACAAGCCCCACTTCCACTCCCACAAAGTCCGTCCGCAGCGCCCTGATGCGATTGCTGGCGCTCGTGGCGGTGTTCGGTGTGTTGCTCCTCAGCTTTGACGCCATCTTTACCCCGTGGGCTTTTTATATGGGCGGCCATTTCCACATTAATCCGAAGTGGACCGGCTGGGGACGCATGCATTCCAACAGCGCCGGCGATTACGTGATCTACATGAGCATCTCGCCCTATTTTGGGCGAGGCCGTTCTTTGACAGCCCTTACCGGCAGGGGCGCGCTCTGCACGCAGCGCGGTGACAATTACACTCTGGACGTAGGCGGGAGCTTTCAAAGC
>JBARNL010000270.1:0-3152 GCA_049802955.1 Candidatus Angelobacter sp. | reverse complement strand
CAACTCATAAAACTGTGGGATGTCGTTCCAGATTTGAAGATGCGAACCAAGGAGCATTCGCAGTTTTCCGTTGAACAGTATCCGACTAGAACTCCAGAGGGACTGCGCATAAATACTTTTCCCGCTGCTCGCCCCACGGATAGCCTATTGGAAACCTTGGGGAATAAACACAACAAGTGCAACTACAAATTTGTTCCCTTGGTCAATGAACACCTCAAGTTGAGTTGCGGTTTAGAGATTCTCCTTTTGTACAGAGAACGCCTGTCCCCCATTGGTGAGTCTGGCGACATAGACAATCGGTTGAAGACCCTCTTTGATGCGCTGCAAATTCCGCACAACTGCGATCACATACCGAAAGGGGCCATAAAGGATGCAGACGAAGAACCATATTTTTTCTGTTTGCTAGAAGACGACAAGTTGATAACCGATGTCAAAGTGACCACAGATAAACTCCTTACTCCTTTTTCCACGGCCACTGGCGAACCAGGATGTAATCATCCCGAAAACTTTGTTCATCTGGTTATTTCGGTGAAAATTAGACCCAGCATTTTCTCTTATGAAAATCTGGCGTTCGTCCCGTGAGGACTTTATGCGAAAAAAAACTGAATTTGAAAAGTTCGCGGATTTAACGAAGAACCTCTTATCAGTCCCAAAAACGGAGATTGACAAGAGGCATGAAGAATGGAAGCGTGAAAAGGATAGGAAGCATAAGCCTAAGAAGCCCAGCGAATCCGGTGCTTCCCGCGATTCTGGCGGCGATACTTAGTTGGCTTGCGCTCCGAATTGCGTTCGACCAATCAGTTGCTCATAGGTGACGCGCTTGCCAAGAATGGAATCGGTGACCATGCTGAAACGGTCGAAGTCGGAAATGAATTTCTTTGTGGTTGCGCGATTGTTGTAACGAAACACTTGCTCATCGAGATAACGAAACAAATGGAATGGCTCAACACTAACGTAGGTTCCCTTGAGTCCCCGCTTTACGAGACTCCAGAAGTTCTCCAATCCGTTAGTGTGAATTTGCCCGTTAACGTATTCCTTGGCATGGTCAACGATTCCGTGAGCGTATTCCTTGTCCAGTCCCCAATAGGAATGGCAATCATCGGTAGAGAGTTGAGAGCCGTATTCAACATTGTCTCTAACAAGCGCTTGCAAAACGTGACGCTCTCTATTTTCAAGAACCTGAGTTCTCACTTTGCCGCCACGTTCCAAAACTCCACCAACGATAACTTTGTTAGCACCCCCTTTTGGCATTCCGGGCTGAGTCATTTTGGCGCGTTGTTTCTTGTGCATGAATCGGGCCTTACCGCCGATGAAGGTTTCGTCAACTTCGACGTGCCCTTGAAATTTTCCCCCGTCTTCATCCTGCATTGCGAGTCTGATTCTGTGAAGCATGAACCATGCGGTTTTCTGAGTGACACCGATTGCGCGGTGAATCTCGTACGAGCTAACACCGTTTTTGCAGTTGGCAACCATCCACGCAGCAGTGAGCCATTTATCCAGACCGATTGGGCTGTCCTCAAAAATGGTTCCGACTTTAATGCTGAATTGTTTCTTGGGATGTTTGGTCTTGCACTCCCAGATGCGGCGAGTAGGAATGAATTTCACATCCTTGCTTCCGCAAGTTGGACAGACAACACCATCGGGCCAGCGCTGTGCCACAAGATGATTCAGGCAGTTGTCGATATCGGCGTAGAAGATGATTGCGGCTTGCAAGGTCTTAGGCTGTTTCATAGCAAGACCAGAATACCGAAAATGGGTTACTGTGTCAAGTATATTAATGCCCAAGGCATCCCAGATTGGCGTGCACTTGAGAGATTTCACCTCAATTGGCGTAGAGTTGGGAGCTTTCCCTTTGTGTTCCTTCGTGCCCTTTGTGGTTGAGGGTTTTTCAATGAAGGACCTTTGCTTTAACCATCAAATTTTCAAAGAGCTTGCCTTCGCACCCGCCCTGGGGCGGACGCCACAGTAATGAACACAACTTTTCATTCTGCGAACATCGGTTTCATCATAGCGCTATCACGCGGACAATTCACGCGCGAAGTAGTTCACCAGCACAGGACATGTCTTTTGCGACCCTCTGCCTGACATAGTTCATTGTCCACAAGGCCAAGCAAAGCTAAATGTCAATAAAATCACGTAATCGTATAGTTTGAGCGAATAATTTTAGACCTGTCATCCTGAGCGCCGCGCGAATTCCGGCAAAGCCGGGATGAGCGCAAGTCGAAGGACCCGGGAATGAGTCCTCTGCCATACAGATTCAGGGAGTTCTCTTAGATGTATTTTGCATCTCCAGCCATTTGCTGAGGCGATATAAAGGATACAGGTAGGCCTGACCTGCATCAACACGCAGAAAAGATTCTGGACGAATTGCTGAAATAACTCTTGCCGCTGATACGCGGATGAACGCTGATCGGCCACGAAACTGGCATAATGTGAGCGCAGGCAAAGGATTGTATTTTTGATCTGCGCTTATCTGCGTAATCCGCGGCCAATTGATTCCGCTGTCCTCCGTGTCTCTAATCTGTCGTATGCGTGTTTATCCGTGGTAAGGTTTTGGTTTTTGTGGGATCAGCGGCTATCAGGTAAATCTGCGGCAAGTTGGTGTTCTCCGATCCCCGATCTACTTTGCGTCCTTCGCGTCCTTTGCGGTAAAAGGTTTTCCGATTTTCCTTTGTATTAACACGCTTTCGGATCACCCGATCACGGCGATCACCGGATCACCCGATTCTCCTTTGTGTTCCTTCGTGTCCTTTGTGGTTCAAGCTTTTCGATTTCCTGATCAGTGTCATCAGTGTGAATCAGCGGTCACATTCTTTTTCGGGTTTCTCCGTGTCTCCGTGCCTCCGTGGTGGGTCTTTCTGTAATTTGTGGTTGACACAGCTATTTTCTCCACTGCATAATTATGCATAGCACTGCATAATTATTCGCATGACGAAATTGGCCAGGCAGCAATTGATTGTCGAACTCGTGCACGAGCATCCGCTGCCCAATCAGCAGGAGCTGGTGAAGGTGCTTGCGCGCCGCGGATTCCCTGTCACGCAGGCCACGCTTTCGCGCGATATCAATGAGCTGCGGCTGGTGCGGACAGCCGCAGGCTACACGCTGCCCAACGGCGACTCCGGCCCTGATCCCGCGCCCGCGGTTTCCCGGGT
>JBARNL010000269.1:0-6183 GCA_049802955.1 Candidatus Angelobacter sp. | reverse complement strand
ATATATCGATGGACATTAACGTTCTTGATCCTGTGTATGCGCCCGGGAGCAGCACTCCCTCGCCAGGAGGCCTGACGCCGGAAGAAATGAGGATGGTATTGCGCGTGATTGCTGATAACCATCGAATAGTTGGTTGTGACCTGTGTGAGGTGAACCCCAGACTGGATCCGGGTTTTCTTACACTTATTCATGCTTATCGCATGCTGACGGTTTGCTTGGCGGCCTCAGTCAGCGGAAACGCCGCAAAGCATCCGGAAGCGCGGGCGGTCCTTGAGCAAACGTCAAGCCGATGACGGGCCCGAAATTTCCCCTGGGAACATCCGCGACTTTCTTTACTGCGCTTGGCTGGTCTGACCCAACTTTCGGAATCTCGTAATCGGGCCCCATGGAAGAAGGCTCACGTACATACGGACTGGAGCACCAGACCGATTGCGGTCGTTCTTATCTTTGTATTTTGGTTTAATAAAAGCTTATTTGCGAAGATACATCGGCAAAGTAGAATCAAGACAGGAGATTTGGAGCCGGATCGGGCAAGACATCACTGAAATAAAAGTGTGCCTCTCAGGGTTCCGCGAAAACAAAGGAGCTTTCATGATCGGCCTGCTACAGGACATGCGTTATGGTTTGAGGCTCTTCCGCAAATATCCCATCATATCGGCTGTCATTGTATGTGCGCTTGCTATTGGCATAGGCGCGAACACCTCCATATTCACGGTCATTAACAGCGTATTGCTCCGCCCCTTGCCTTTCGACAAGGAAGACCGCTTGGTAGTCATTTACTCGGTTTCAGTCCCCAACTTTATGGATTGGAAAGAACAGAACAAGGTGTTGGAGGCGATGACGGCCTATGACGTTATGGGGTTGACTCTCACGGCTGGAACAGAGCCGCAACGGATCGATGGGGTCCGGGTGGCCGAGGCCTACTTTCAGACCTTGGGGGTTTCGGTGTGGTCCGGGCGGGAGTTTTCGGCCGACGACCAGCGAATAGGCGCTACGCCGGTAGTGATATTGACTCATTCCTTCTGGCGGCAGGCGTTTGGCGGCGATATTCGCATTCTTGGGCAATCGATCCAATTAAGTGGCAAACCGCATGAGGTAATAGGCATAATGCCGCCCAATATCCAGTTCCCAAGGACAGCGCAGGTTCTGTTGCCTTTTAAATTTGAGGCCAAGGATCGCTACAACCGCGGATCTAATTTCCTGACCGTGGTGGGCAGGCTGCGCGCCGGAAAGCCCCTGAGCGACGCACAAACTGAATTCGATGCCTTGAACCAGCGCATCGAACAGCAGTATCACACCAATGTAGGACGGAAGGTCGTGGTCTATTCCGTCCATGAGCGCATGGTGCGGGATATCCGTCCACTTCTCTTGTTGCTGCAGGTGGCGGTTGCTCTCATATTGCTAATTGCCGTGGCCAATATTGCTAACCTGCTCATAGCCTGGTCCGGCATTCGGAAGCATGAACTGGCTGTGCGGCTGGCACATGGAGCAAGCCGGTCGCGCATTGTCCGGCAGTTGCTAACCGAATGTATTTTGATGTCTTTCACAGGATGTGCACTCGGACTCTTGCTGGCGACTCAGGCCACCAAAATCTTTGTGGCCCTTCTGCCAGCGGGGAGAATCCCGAGCGTCGCAAACATCGAAATGGATTGGCGCGTCGTCCTCGTCGCCATCACGATTGCTGCCACGGCGAGCGTTGGATTCGGCCTTGCGCCGATATTGCACTTTTACAGAACGAACGTCGGCGACATTCTGAAACAGGGAGGCAAAGCCCAGATAGGTAGCACCGTGGGCTCTTCATTGCGCAGGATCCTGGCCATTTCAGAGCTGGCTTTCGCGCTCCTACTGCTGATCTCTAGCGGACTTACTCTGAAATCGTTCAGCGATCTGCGGAAGACCGATCCTGGATTTCAACCTAACCACCTTCTCACGTTCCAGATGAATATCCCTCCAACACAACTGAACGAGGTCATCGCCCGATTCCAGACCATCACGGAGGAGTTAACAAAAGTGGGGGCCATACCTGGAGTTTCCTCCTCCACCATCAGCATCAGTGTTCCCTTGGAGGGCAGAAAAGTCAGCGGTGAATTTCATATCGCTAGCCGTGATACCACGGACAATAAATTACCAGTAGTTGAGCAGCAGGCTGTGGGCCCCAGATACTTCCAGACCATGGGGATTCCCGTACTTCGTGGACGAGACTTCAGTGAGGCCGATAACGAAACCGCTCATAAAGTGACTTTGGTCAGCAAAGCCCTGGCCGACAAGTACTTCGCCAATGAAGACCCGGTGGGGCACAACGTTGCCTTTGCGGACTTGGACGGAACGCTGGTCTGGATGCAAATAATCGGGGTGGTGGGGAATGTAAAATCCACAGGACTCGATCGGGAATCATCCATTGTATCTTATTATCCTTTGCGCCAGCTTCCTTTCGACATCGCAGCGGCATTTCTGCCCTTGCAGCCCCTGACGATCATCGTCCGCACTACGCAGGACCCGGCCGCCGTAACGCAATTGGTGCGCGCTGCGGTGTATTCAGTGGACCGCTCCCAGCCGATTTCCAATCTGCGGACCATGAATGCAGTGCTTCTCGGTTCCATCGCTGAGCCGCGCCTTGAATCTTTTCTTCTTAGTACTTTCGCAGTGATCGCTGTTCTGCTCGCCATCATGGGCGTCTATGCGGTAATGAATTCGCTGGTCCAGCAGAGGGAGCGTGAAATCGGTGTGCGCATGGCCTTGGGTGGGACTAGAGGCAGAATACTCAAAATGATCGTCGGTGAAGCCTCACGCATGACTGGCATCGCCATGCTGGCAGGGCTATTGCTATCTTTTGTGGTGATGAAAGTCTTAGCCTCGTGGCTCTACGGAGCAAAGACATTCGATTGGGAGATTTTCCTGGTGGCGCCGGTCGGGCTGTTCGGTGTTGCCTTGATTGCATGTTTTTTTCCTGCGTTTCGCGCGTCACAAAAAAGCCCGCTGCAGGCCTTACGCATTGAATGATCTGGCTTCTTTAATGGTGTGACGGGCAGCGAATTCGTGCACCGCAGTGGAGTTAGAATTCACAAAGACAGATAAGAGGTTTCACTCGCGCATTATTGTGTGCTTCCGATTTTAACCGCGCTCTAATTCAGCCGGTCGGTTGTTGTTTTGGTTCAATGATGTTGAGTTTGGGGCGCTTATCGAACTTCCAAATCGTATTCGATCCATTCGCATCCACATAATGGAGGAAGACCTGAGCAGCATTGTTGCCTGCAAAGGAATTGCGCCAGTGCTCGCACTCGATTCCGCGGTATAGCAACCCATCGCCTGGATATAGCTCTGCCCCAAAAGGTTCTCCTTTGTATTGCACCCACAGCGGCCAGGGATCAGGGGGATCCTGGCTAAGATTAAGGCTCAGGCTTATTTCACAGGCAGGCCGGTCACGATGCCGCTTTAACTCAGCCCCACATATGTAAAAACGATAGTAACTATAAGTTGGGAACAGGGAAAGGCCTGTAACTTGCTCTATGATTGGCTGCAGCTTTGCAAGAAGCCTCTCCATATTGTGATCCGCATAGGCCGAAGGAGATGAGCTGACTTGTTCATCATAGCCCAGACGTCCCAGTTCCGCCTGTCTCCGCACATAACCGGCAAGCGTTTCCGCAACTGGCTTGCTGATCAAATTGCGCAACACCGCATAGCGCTTTTGCTCAAAAGTAGAAGCTATATCAGCAGATTGAATAGATTGTTCCTGCATATATCCCCCACACGTAGCAGAATATTCCTCTTGAAAATTTGTCCACTTCAGATTTATTACTCGAAATAGATAGTATAGGCCGATAAAGTAAAATCAGGACAACTTATCTCTAGCTGAATCATTCAAAACCGCACACTTTCCCAAAATGGAATTTCGCACACACGGTTATTACTATCAACAGGTAGGGGTACAGATTGATTCCACAAATGAAAAGCCACCCCAATCCGCCGTATGGACGCATAGACAAAGGAATTCGCCAGTGCATCCGAATTTTATTTGAAGCTAGCATTGAAACTTTTGAATCCTGTGAAGGCGGTGCGGGCAATCCGTTCCCCGAGCCAACAGTTGATTCCATGGAGATTCAGCGGAAGGGTTCAAGGCGTTTGCGATTGCGGACAAAACGGGCTGCAAGTTGACCAACTGAGACGATATCGACTAAGCATCCAGCGGAAGTACAAATCGCAACAGTTTCAACGAGCGTTCCGGAACAGGTTCAATATCAATCAGTTGGAAACAGCGAATTTCAACAGACTTCACCAAAGGTTGGCATCTGGTTCGGGACCAGGGAGTCGGAGGTTCGCGCACCATTCTTCATTTTCTTGTCCGCAGAAAGCTAAGAGGAGAGCTTTCTGTTGGTGGAATAAACGTTTGCGCCCAACTTAAAAAGCGCTTAAACACCAAAATGCCCCGTCCATATATTCGTCAGTGGATTAAGTAAAAGAGCCGGTCGGCCGATCCGGCTCCATACGCTAGAACGCCCCGGAGAACTGTGCCCCCAAGAAACCACCCAACTTGGCAGTGGCCTTAAACCGCGGAATCGGGTCTAGTTCCTGAATGATGACTTGAACGCGGCTGACAGGCTCCACGTCGTTCGAGGCTCGAACTCCTGGTGCTGGGAATTGAAATAGAGTTCGTGTACTTTTCGGGCGAGGTGTTTCGCGACGCCTAGATCGCCTTCGATGAAGGCCCGGTAGATCGTGAGCTTTGCCGCCTCTGCAGACATCTGCTGTGTCCGCCAATGTTCGACCCGTTGTCGCATTGGATCAAAGTTTCGTTGTATCCGGTCCACCCCAATCGAAAACGCATCTTCGAGAGAGAAGCGCTTCGAGTGTTTCGCCAAGACGGGAGTGTAGTCACCTCGGAACGCAAGGTTGTGGCAGACGAATACTCGCAGTCCAACGGTACAGGCCAGCCGGAATCGCTTGTTGTTCGCGTTCCGAATCCCAATTGCAAATCGGCATCCCTCGAAACCGGCTTCCAGGTCGAGCACGCCGAACATCTCCATCGCGTCGCTCGACACTGCAAACTCCTCGCCGACCACACCGATCTGGCGATGGCTCAGGGTTTCGACTAGGCTATTCACAACCGCTGCGTGCGGGATTGGGATATGGGTTGCTGTTGCGGGCGGCGTTGGCAGATTAGCCAATTCCGCCCGGGTGATTTTGCCCGTGCATGAAATAAGCGTGCTTGTATCTGACATTTGATTCATTCTCCTTTCGAGTTAAGTTCATTTCCTACATAAGACCTCCCACTTGATCACAGCCACAGCGCTATCTCAGCCTCTCTGCGGAGGCTTCTATGACCACGTTTCGAGTTGCGTTCTACGCGCGCGTCTCCGGCGAGCAGCAGACGGCCGCGCACACCATCGAAAGTCAGATTGCTGCGCTCAGTGAGCGGGCTCACAGTGACGGCACGCCTGTACCGCCGGAGCGGCGGTTTGTTGATGACGGGTATAGCGGCGCCACGCTTATTCGCCCAGCCTTGGATCGGTTGCGCGATCTTGTTAGCGTTGGCGCTATCGACCGGATCTATGTCCACTCACCGGACCGACTGGCACGCAACTACGCCTAGCGCGGCTGTTTGGCCCTGAACCGCCTTATTGGTTGCAGGCGCACCGCCAAGATTCTGTGCTTCGACAAGTACAGGGGAGAGTTGAAGGAGAACAGTTAAAAACAAAAATATGACCGCTAAACGTGGGGAATGTCGTTTGGATACCTGAAACTGCATACTGCCTCTCAGCGAACGTCAGTTCATCTCGTTCGCAAAGAGAACATAGGGCTGGTTTGGAATTCGCGCAAATTTAAGAAGGACGGATCTGCGGTTCTAAAGCGGGCGTCGATGTCGTTTGTGAATGGGTAGGTCGAAAGACTGGGATGACGTACTGAAAACGACGACCTCTAGAAATGTTGGGATTGACTTCCCGGCCACTCTGACTCAATGGCAAGTCATTGGCAGAATGTTCGGGTTTCTACCCAAGTACTCTGAGTCCTATTTCGATTCTGAGCGCTGTTTCGATAGGGCGACCCTCTCAAATGCACTTTGTCAGTACTTCAAAGCCCTGCTCAAGCAAACGCTCCCATCAAAGTCCGAAACTGCTAAAGATTCAGGCAAATGCTGTCTCGATTCTTAGGGCACAATAACTCCTTCCTCCCCGAGCCAGGTTGAGT
>JBARNL010000268.1:0-6302 GCA_049802955.1 Candidatus Angelobacter sp. | reverse complement strand
GTATGCATTCAGTTGGCCGAAATAGGTATCAAAGGAGCGGTTTTCCTGCATAAAAAGGACAATGTGGTTTATCGAACTCAAGCTTCCTGCGGGAGCAGGTGTGGGAGTAGGTGTGGCACTGGAGCTGCTACCGCCGCCAAGACCCTGGCATGCGGACATGAACAACGAGAGAAGGACTACAGCGGAACACCCTACAACACGACGATACGACATGGGGAAACTCCTGGGCACCGAAGCCTCCGTGCAGGCACACGGAAGGCGTTGTCTGAGCATGTGATAGCTGCTGCTGAAAGCAGGTTGCCCCAGCAATTCTGATTCAGCAGTTCCCCTCTAAAATTAACCATTTAGAGATATTGATTGCAGATGGCGACCGTTCCCTTAGCACCGGGATTACACTGATCTATTGATGTCACGTAAACAGGAGGCATGCATGAATACGTTGCTCCAGGAGGTCCGCTATGCTGCCCGGCAGCTGCGCAAGTCGCCGGGTTTTGCCGCGCTCGCGGTAATGACTTTGGCCCTGGGAATCGGCGCAAATACTGCCATGTTCACCGTGGTTCAGAGCGTTTTGCTGAGCCCGTTACCTTATTCCAATTCTGAGCGGCTGGTTTACATCGGTCCTGCGGATTCACCGGGTTTCGGCGCCACCTCCTGGGTGACCTACCACGATGTCCGCGATCAGGCGCAAAGGATCGGGCCTGTGTCTCTGTTTTCGGAAGATGTTGGTGTAGAGCTGCGGCCCCGCTTTACACCTTCTGCATCCCCGTGATAGTCTGTTTAAGTCACTTACAGGACGAGATTTAGATATAGGAGTCGACCAGAATTCAGTGTTAGCGAGAGAGCGCAAGGCCGACGTCATCAACCGCTTCCGTACGCATCAATCTGATACGGGCAGCCCGGAAGTCCAGATTGCCATTCTCAGTGAGCGTATCGGCGAGCTGACGGAGCACTTCAAGAGCCATAAAAAGGACCATGCCTCCCGGCGGGGTCTTCTTATGATGGTCAGCAAGCGCCGCCGCCTGCTGGACTATCTGAAAACGTACGATACTGAGCGTTACAAAGACGTCATTCAGAAACTTGGAATCCGTAAATAATCGATCGAGATTGAGCGGAAACACGGTCATCTAGCGCCGGTGGGAAACGTGTGTTCTCCCGCCTTCGCTGCTCAGATTGCTCTCTTTTTGAATTCAGACTGCTGGTCCTCCTGGAAAAGAGGAACTGATGAAGCAGACAGCCACTGTTGAACTTGCAGGCGGCAAAACCCTCCAGATTGAAACCGGGCATCTAGCAAAACAGGCGCAAGGCTCAGCCATTGTGCGCCAGGGAGATAACGTAGTTCTTGGCACGGCATGCGCCTCGCCCGACCCCCGCGAAGGCATAGATTTCTTCCCCCTTACCGTTGATTATCGCGAATACACTTACGCCGGAGGACGAATCCCCGGTGGATTCATTAAACGCGAAGGCCGTCCGCAGGAACGCGAGACGCTGACCGCGCGCCAGATTGACCGTCCTATCCGTCCGCTGTTTCCTGAAGGCTTCCGCAATGAGACGCAGGTGATCGTCCTGGTGCTTTCCGCCGATACCGAAAACGATCCTGACGTGCTGGCGATTAATGCCGCTTCCGCGGCCCTGACGCTTTCTGAAATTCCGTTCCACGGCCCGGTAGGCGCCGTCCGCATTGGCCTCATCAATGACCAGATGATTGTGAACCCGACATATGACGAAATGCGCGACAGCCTGCTCAACATTATGGTGGTGGGAACGGCTGAAGGCATTGTGATGGTGGAATCCGGCGCGAAGGAAGTTTCTGAAGAGCAGGTGCTCAACGCCATTGAATTTGCGCATGAGCAGATCAAGAAAATCTGCTCCGCGCTGATCGATCTGGCCGCCAAAGCCGGAAAGAAGAAGCTGGAAGTAACGGCGCCAGAGTTTGACCAGAAATATTACGACCAGCTCATGAAAAAAGTCGGCAAAGAACTGACCCAAGCGCTGGACACTGCGAAGCATCCGAAGCACGAAAGCTACGAAAAAGTCCGCGAGATCAAGAAAGCGCTGAAAGCCGAGCTGCCGGAGGACGACAAAGAAGCTGCCGCAAAACTTTCAAAATATTACGAAGCATTGCGCGAGCGTATCTTCCGGGACGCCGTGACCAAAGACCGCAAACGGCCTGATTCACGCGCCTTTGATCAAATTCGCGATATCTGGATTGAAGTGGGCGTACTGCCACGCACGCACGGTTCAGCCGTCTTTACTCGCGGCGAGACCCAGGCGCTGGTTACCACCACGCTAGGCACGCCGGACGACGCGCAGCGCATTGAGCGGTTTGAAGGCGAGACCAAAAAGCGCTTTATGATGCATTACAACTTCCCGCCGTTCTCAGTGGGCGAAGTGGGCCGCATGACGGGTGTTGGCCGTCGTGAAATTGGACACGGAGCGCTGGCAGAACGCGCGCTTCTGGCGGTGCTGCCTGACGTGGAGAACTGGCCGTACACAATGCGCGTGGTTTCAGACATCCTGGAATCAAACGGATCATCGTCAATGGCCACGGTTTGTGGCGCGTCACTCTCACTGATGGATGCTGGAGTGCCGTTGTCGTCGGCTGTGGCGGGCGTGGCCATGGGATTGGTGAAGGAAGAAGATTCCTACGCCATCCTGACGGACATTGCCGGAGCCGAAGACCATTACGGCGATATGGATTTCAAAGTGGCTGGAACGCGGAAGGGAATTACCGCGCTGCAGATGGACATCAAGGTGATGGGCATTACGTCCAAGATCATGCATGAGGCGCTCGAACAGGCCAAGCGCGGGCGCTTGTACATCCTGGACAAGATGGAAGGCACCATTACAACGGGACGCGAAAATATTTCTGCTTTCGCGCCGCGTATTTACACGCTGCAGATTCCGGTGGACAAGATCCGCGACCTGATTGGCCCCGGCGGAAAGATGATTCGCAGCATTATTGAAGAAACCGGCGTAAAGATTGACGTTGACGATAGCGGCAGAGTGAATGTCGCGTCGAATGACGGACCGTCTGCGCAGCGCGCGATCCAGCGGATTAACGACCTGACGGCGGTGCCGGAAGTCGGCAAGACGTACCTGGGCAAAGTGGTGCGACTAGCCGAGTTTGGCGCATTCGTCGAAATCATTCCGGGAACCGATGGACTGCTGCACATCAGCGAAATTGCCGAACATCGAGTGAAAGAAGTGAAAGACGAGCTGAAAGAAGGCGACCAGGTGCTGGTGAAAGTCCTGGGAATTGAAGGCAATAGAATCAAGCTGAGCCGCAAGGCGATTCTCCGTGAGCAGCGCGCAAAAATGGCACCGCAAGGTGGTGACGGTGAAGGCGGAGCGTCAGGTGAGGGTTCGGGCGGTGAAGGCGGTGAGCGCAGCGAGCGTCCAGTTCCTCAGCCGCGCGGCGAAGGCGAAGAAACTATTACCTTCGAAGGCGGGGGTGACTTTGGCCCCGATGAAGGCGGCGAACCGAACTTCAATCGCGAAGAGGCAAACCGTGAAACTGTAGCAGCGGGAAGGCCAGATCGTCCAAGAAGCGATCGTCCACCAGGCGGAGACCGCGGAGGCCGTGGTGGAAGCGGCGGAAGACATCGCCGGGGTGGCAGCGGCGGTGGCCGAGGCCCGCGTGGCGGAGGCGATCGAGGTCCTCGTGGTGGCGGTGGTGGGGATCGCGGTAACCGCTAAAGCTAGTACAAAGTATGAACGAGGCGCAGCTATTGCGCCTCGTTTTTATTGCGGTGAGGGCATCCAACTCGCAGCTTAGCAGTTACCGCTGCAAGCTATGCGCAGCCCTCCCATATTGCTTTTTGGCATCTAACAAAGTATGAAAGAGCGTGTTGATCCGCAAAAAAGCAGTGACTTAAAACGCACCGTCTTCCTGACCGCAAGTTTGGCCCTGTTCCTTACGTTGCTGGTCCTCGGTTTTTATTATGGGTGCGCGAAGTCAAGCCGGCCAGAGCGTCCAACGCCTCCGCCGCCTGCTTCAGGAATGAGCGCGCTACGGCTACAATCGGCAGCGGCGGCTCTGCCAACCTGAAATTTAGGCAGTTGTTCCCGCGCCATGGCATTTCTTATATTTCTTGCCTGACCCACAAGGACAAGGATCGTTTCTTCCGACTTTGGCTTGCCCGCGCACGACCTGTTGCGGCGCCGTGTTCCCATTCGATCCCGCCATGCGCGCCTGTTCCAGTTCTCTCTTCTTCCGACGCTGGAACTGCGCTTCCAGATCGTCCATTGAAGTTGAAGCGCGCTTTCTCGGTGGCAACTGCTGCTGCGGCTGATCGCCATTGGATTCATCGACCGCCAATACAGGCTGCGCCGTCGGCGCTTCCATGATCTGCATGTGGAATAAATAGCGCACCGCGTCCTGCTGCGACTTCTCCATCATCTCTTCAAACATGTCAAACGACTCGCGCTTGTACTCCACCAGCGGATCGTGCTGCCCATAACCGCGCAGCCCAATGCCTTCTTTCAGGTGGTCCATGTTCAGCAGGTGGTCTTTCCATTGCGTGTCCAGCACGCTCAGCATGATCATGCGTTCGTGATAACGCATGGCATCGGCGCCAATTTGTTTTTCTTTGGCGTCATACAGCTCTTTCAGCTTCTCAAAAATCTGGTCGCCCAGTTCCTGGCGATTGAGCTGGCCGGCGTCAATGCCTTGTTTTTCCATGTCCAGCCCAAACTGCTCCACCAGATATTTATTCAATCCTTCGATGTCCCACTGGTCGGCGTGAATGTTGCGCGCTGCAAATTTATCCAGCGCTTCTCCCACCATGCCGGCAACGTAATCTTCCAGGATCAGGTCTTTCTGGTCGATGCCGGAAAGCAATTCCTTGCGCAGGCCATAAACCGCCATGCGCTGCTTGTTCATTACATCGTCATATTCAAGAACGTGCTTGCGCGACTCAAAGTTCTGTGCCTCCACCGCTTTTTGCGCTGCTTCAATGCGCTTGGAAATCATTCTTGATTCAATCGGCACGCCTTCTTCCATGCCCAGGCGCTGCAGCAAGGTTGAAACCCACTGCTTGGCAAAGATGCGCATCAGATCGTCTTCCAGCGATAGATAGAAACGCGAAGATCCCGGATCGCCCTGGCGTCCAGCGCGTCCGCGAAGCTGGTTATCAATGCGGCGGGCCTCGTGGCGTTCCGTTCCCAGAATATGGAGTCCGCCAACACTCACAACTTTTTCATGCTCAGCGTCAGTTTCTTTCTTGTACTTGTTGTAGGTGTCGTTCCATTTATCGGCAGGGCACTTATATTCCAATCCGTTGTAATAGAAAACGATGTTCTCGGAAGTATCCTGTTCCAGCGCTACTTCGCCGGCGGCAGCGCGCAGTTGTTGCGCAATGCCTTTTTTCACCATCTCCTGGCGAGCCATAAATTCGGCATTGCCGCCCAGCAGAATGTCGGTGCCCCGGCCTGCCATGTTAGTCGCGATCGTTACCTGGTTGATGCGGCCGGCTTGCGCCACAATCTCGGCTTCTTTCTCGTGAAACTTGGCATTCAACACCACGTGCTTCACATTCTTTTTCTTCAGCAGGTCAGAAATGCGCTCTGATTTTTCAATTGACGTGGTGCCCACCAGCACCGGCCTGCCTTCCACCGCAATCTTCTGGATCTCGTCTGCCACGGCGTAATATTTTTCTTTCTCCGTGCGATAGACAACGTCAGGGTTCTCTTTGCGCAGCAGGGCGCGGTTGGTGGGAATCACTACCACTTCCAGCTTGTAAATCTTGTCGAACTCCGCTGCTTCCGTCTCGGCTGTTCCGGTCATGCCGGCCAGCTTTTTATACATGCGAAAATAATTCTGGAACGTGATGGTGGCCAGCGTCTGCGTTTCACGCTCCACCTTCACGCCTTCTTTGGCTTCAATCGCCTGGTGCAGACCGTCAGACCAGCGGCGCCCCGGCATCAAGCGGCCGGTGAATTCGTCAACAATCAGCACTTCGCCGTCTTTCACCACGTACTCAACGTCCTTGCGGTACATGGCATGGGCTTTCACCGCGGTTTCAACGTGGTGCTTCATCGCCCAGTTTTCCGGGTCGGAAATGTTCTCGATCCCCAGCAGGCGCTCCACCTTGTCCCAGCCCTCGTCGGTGATCATGGTGTTCTTGTGCTTCTCGTCCACCACAAAGTCACCGGTATATTCCTTGGGCTCTCCCGGCGGCTTTTCGATCTCCTCGCCTTTCACCAGGTGAGGAACAACGCGGTTGGCCTTTTCGTATTTATCGGTCGACTCATCGCTCTGGCCGCTGATGATCAGCGGCGTTCTGGCTTCGTCAATCAAAATG
>JBARNL010000267.1:0-3729 GCA_049802955.1 Candidatus Angelobacter sp. | reverse complement strand
GATGGGTGAAGCGCCGACCAATATTGTTTTCATCACGCCCGGCAATGAGCAGACAGTGGAGCAGATGATTGCCGGGACTGAGCACGGCATCCTGATCACGCGGCTGTGGTACATCCGCGAAGTTGATCCTTATGAAAAGATTGTTACCGGCATGACGCGCGATGGCACCTTCCTGGTGGAAGGCGGAAAAGTGAAGCACGGACTGCTAAATTTCCGCTTTAACCAGAGCCTGATTGAAATGCTGAATAACGTTGAAGCGATTGGCAGGGCCGTGCGGGCCAGCGGCGAGGAAGCCTTTGATATGGTGGTCCCGGCGATGAAAATTCGCGGCTTTAACTTCACTGAAGTGACCAAGTTCTGAGCGGTTTTTTGGCCATCTCTTCCGGCGTATGCCCTTTGGTGCGCAGTGAATACCAAAGTAATCTTGGGATGGCCGGACTACGGGTATACCCTCCGTTTAGAGGTGCAAGGGTGAACGAAGCCAAAGGTCCAGTTGCCGGTTCAGGCCCCGCAGATACAAGAAGCTCAGTACGCTTTCCGCTGAGACTTCCCATCACGGTACGCACCGCGGACGCTCATGAATACTTCGCGGAAACCGCGGACATTTCAGCCGGAGGCGTATTGTTCCATACCAAAAATCTGCTCGGCGTGGGCACGGTGATTCGCTTCCGCATTGTGCTGCCCGCCTCGGTTCTGGGAACGGATACCGATGTTCAGGTAAACTGCACCGGGCGCGTAGTGCGCTCATTGGACGAAAAAGGCAAGAATGCGGTGGCTGCGGTGATTGACGAATATTGCTTTGAGCGCATCCTCTGCGGCAGCATGGCCACAAGCTGCTAATGACGTAGCGATTGCTGAAGATAAGAACGTAGTAGCTGGAATTTTTGCCGGAAGATTGGCGTGTTTACCGACTCAAACCGCTTAGCGCGGAGGGTGTCGATCTGAAGGGATCCGGAAAAATATTTCGGACTATGCGCTAATTTCTGCCGTCCTTTCCACAGCAAACCTCCTGTATAATTGATCGTGCACCCCAATCGCTTCCACGGCCATTGGCATAAGCCATTTTCGAGCCGGGGAGCAGAACCCCCAAAAATCACCTGGACGACGTTACGAAACCTTAATCAATCCAGTCGTGCGAGGAGCTCATGGCAGCGAAATATATTTTCGTGACCGGCGGTGTTGTGTCTTCATTAGGCAAGGGATTGGCGGCGGCTTCCATCGGCTGCCTGCTGGAGAGCCGCGGGCTCAAGGTCAACCTGATGAAGTTTGACCCGTATCTCAATGTCGATCCGGGAACCATGTCGCCATTCCAGCATGGCGAGGTTTTTGTGACCGATGATGGCGCCGAGACCGACCTGGACCTGGGCCACTACGAGCGCTTCACGCACGCCAAGCTGCTGCGGGACAATAACTGGACCACCGGCCGCATTTACGAGCAGATAATCACCAAGGAGCGCCGTGGCGATTATCTGGGCAAGACCGTACAGGTGATTCCGCACGTTACAAATGAAATTAAGGCGGCGATGAAGAAAGTGGCGCAGGATGTGGACGTGGCGCTGGTTGAAATTGGCGGCACCGTCGGCGACATCGAGTCACTGCCGTTTCTGGAAGCGATCCGCCAGATGCGCCAGGAACTGGGACGCGACAATACAATTTTTATTCACGTAACGCTGGTGCCGTGGATCGGAGCGGCGGGCGAGCTCAAGACCAAGCCGACGCAACACTCAGTGAAAGAGCTTTTGAGCATTGGAATCCAGCCAGACATCCTGCTCTGCCGCACGGATAGATTTCTTTCCAAAGAATTAAAAGGCAAGATCGCGCTCTTCTGCAATGTGGAAGATGAAGCCGTGATCACGGCGAAGGACGTGGCGTCGATCTATGAAGTACCGCTGGTGTTTGCGCGTGAAGGCGTGGACACGCTGTTGCTGCGCTATTTGCGGATGGAATCGAAACAGCCCGACCTGACGCGCTGGGAAGAGCTGATGCACCGCGTTTACAACCCCAAAGATGAAGTCCATATCGGGATTGTGGGCAAGTATGTGGAGTATGAAGACTCGTACAAGTCGCTCAAGGAAGCGCTGGTCCACGGCGCGGTGGCGCACAACCTGAAGCTGAACCTGACCTGGGTGGAAGCCGAGGGACTGGAGAGCAGAGACGGCAATCGCGATTATGAGACACAGCTTGAGGGCTTTGACGGCATCCTGGTGCCGGGAGGCTTTGGCAAGCGCGGGATTGAAGGCATGTTGAACGGTATCCGCTATGCGCGGGAAAAGAAGGTCCCGTATTTTGGCATTTGCCTGGGCATGCAGACTGCCTGCATTGAGTTTGCGCGCAACGTCTGCGGGTTGGACGAAGCCAACTCCAGCGAGTTTGACCAAGCCACGCCGCACCGAATCATCTATAAGCTGCGCGAGTTAACCGGCATTGATGAACTGGGCGGCACCATGCGGCTGGGCGCGTGGACCTGCAAACTGGAACCCAACAGCCAGGCTGCGAAGGCTTACGGCTCAACCGAGATCAGCGAGCGCCACCGCCATCGCTATGAGTTCAACCGCGAGTATGAAGCGGTGCTGACCGGCGGCGGCTTGCGTATCACCGGCGCTACACCCGACGGAACTTATGTAGAAATCGTGGAGGTCCCTGACCATCCATATTTCCTGGGTTGCCAGTTCCATCCAGAGTTCAAGTCCAAGCCGCTTGAGCCGCATCCGCTGTTCAGCGCTTTTGTGAAAGCCAGCTATGAGAACGGACAGAAACGCCGCGACGCCAAGAGCACGGAAGATGTAGAGATGTTTTTAAGACCGGAGAGAATTGTAAGAAGGTGAGACAATTTGGTAATTGAGTAATCTGGCAATTTGGTAAATGAACAAGCCGCTGAGAGCTGCTTGCTCAAGTCTCCGGCCTTCAACGACACTCTGGTTTGCGCGTAGATCAATTGGCCAATTACCAAATTACTCAATTATCAAATCCTGTTTAATCGAATGCCGGATCAAACTCTATTTACGTTGGACGGTCTGAAGGTAAGCTCCAGCCTGTTCTTAATCGCTGGCCCATGCGTGATTGAAAGCGAAGCGCACGCGCTCAAGATGGCCGAGGCAATCAGTGCCGTCGCACGCAAGCTGCAAATTCCTTACATTTTCAAAGCGTCTTACGACAAAGCCAACCGCACGTCGCTTCATAGCTTTCGCGGGCCGGGGCTGGAAGAGGGTTTGCGCATCCTGGAAAAAATCGGCAAAGAAGCAGGCGTCCCGGTGCTGACGGATGTCCACGAAGCCAAGGACGTACCCGCAGTAGCGGAAGCAGTGGACGTGGTGCAGATTCCGGCTTTTCTGTGCCGTCAGACCGACATGCTGGTTGCCGCAGCCAAACATGCGAAGTCCATCAACATCAAGAAGGGGCAATTTGTGTCTCCGTGGGACATGCGGCATGCGGTGGAAAAAGTCCGCGCAGCCGGCAATAACAATGTTTTCTTAACCGAGCGCGGCAGTTCATTCGGCTACAACAATCTGGTGGTCGACATGCGCTCACTGGCCATCATGCGCCAGTTTGCGCCGGTGGTGTTTGACGCGACACACTCAGTGCAGTTGCCATCTTCAGGGGCGGGCGGAAAAGCCGTTTCCGGAGGGCAGCCGGAGTACATTCCGCTACTGGCCCGCGCGGCAGTGGCCGCGGGGGTGGATGGCGTGTTCATGGAAGTGCATGACAATCCGGCGGAGGCCAAGTCCGACG
>JBARNL010000266.1:0-3413 GCA_049802955.1 Candidatus Angelobacter sp. | reverse complement strand
CAGCAGGGACTCGAACAAACCCGAAAGATTATCACAAAGGTTACCTTTTGGCTACCCCGTCGCGCGGAAAGACAGGATGACATCTTTGATGCTCCCGAAAACAGTGCGAGAATCAATGGATTATGGCCTCCAGCCACAAGAAGGTGATCGTGCGCAAAATGGGACGCGATTCCATTGGCGGATACGTTTCACCCGCTAATTTCGTGGTGGAAGGCAAGCTAGAACTGCTGAATCCCTCCGGCAAAGTAGTATGGATTGACCTGAGTGAAGTCAAAAGCGTGGACTTTGTCCGCGATTTCAGTGACACCGCCGCCGTGGGACGCAAGACCTTTACCACCCGTCCTCGGACGGATGGCCTCTGGGTGCGGCTCAAATTCACTGACAATGACGTTCTGGAAGGTCTGATGGCCAACGATCTTATCCAGATCAGCGCCGACGGATTCTTTATCACGCCGCCGGATACACGCGGCAACACGCAGAGGGTCTTCGTTCCCCGTAGCGCATTGCAGGAATTGAATGTGCTGGCGGTGATCGGGCGGCCGGAAGCCCACAAGAAAACGGCGGAAGACGTCCGCCAGGAAAAGTTGTTTATCGAATCTTAATGGCGAGTCTTACGATTTTGCTCTGTCCTTTTCCGCTCTTCCCGTTACAATCACGCCTTTAGGCAAGTTTTCTCAGGACCAAGTGGTTATGAAGCTCAAAGAACTCGCGGGCAAGCTGGGCGCCAGGCTTGAGCCGCCGGATGCGGACGCGGAAGTTACCAGCGTTGGATCCATTGAGTCCGCTGTTCCCGGCCAGATTACATTTGCGGTTAGCTCCAAATTCTTGCCTCTGGCGGTAGCCAGTAAAGCATCTGCTCTTATCGTTGACGAAAAGTTTCCGAACTTGGATAAGCCAAGTCTGAGGACCCGAAACCCGCAGTTTGCTTACGCTCGCGCCGTAGAGCTTCTCCATGTCCAGCCGCAGGAAAAGCGCGGCATCCATGCCACTGCGGTTATTGATCCTTCAGCGCGGATTGGCGTGAATGCGTCCATCGGCGCTTGTGTGGTGATTGGGGCCGATGTGGAGATCGAAGAAAACTGCACGTTAATGCCGCAAGTGGTGATCTACAGCGGAGTAAAGATCGGGAAAAACTTCTTTGCGCACTCGCATGTCTCCATTCGCGAGAACTGCAAGATCGGCGACAATGTGCTGCTGCATAACGGTGTGGTTATTGGCTCAGATGGATTTGGCTTTGCCAAAGATGACAAAGGCAACTGGTATAAAATTCCGCAGACCGGTCGCGTAGTGATTGAAGACCAGGTTGAGATCCAGGCGAATTCCTGTATTGATCGCGCCAGCCTGGGCGAAACGCGCATCGGCCGCAACACCAAGATTGATAATCTTTCCCAGGTGGCGCATAACTGCATTATCGCGGAAAATTCCATGCTGTGCGCCCAAGTGGGCCTTGCCGGATCAACGGAGATTGGCAAAAACGTGATTCTCGCCGGCCAAGTGGGCGTAGCCGGACATTGCAAGATAGGCGACGGCGTAATCGTAACCGCTCAGAGCGGCACTCATGGCGATATTCCAGCCGGATCGATGGTCAGCGGCACGCCCGCTTTTGATCACAAGCAATGGCTGCGCAGCGTGACTGCATTCATGAAACTGCCGGAAATGGCGCGGGCCATACGCGCCAAAGGTATAAAGGAATAATGACGGCCGACCGACCAGAAAAAAAACCGATTAAGGTGCTCCTGCTGGATGACCGGCATGACAACCTGATTCTGCGCTCAGCGATCCTGCGCAGCAACGGTTATGAGGCCATCAGTTCGGCATCCGTGGAAGAGGCAGAGACGCACCTGGATAAGATCGACATCGCCGTGCTGGACTATCACTTGGGCGCGGGAAAGTTCGGCACGGAAGTAGCGCAATCACTGCGCGATAAGCGTCCGGAAGTCCCTATCATTATTCTTTCCGCCACGCTGGAAAGGAAATTTGGCGGCGTGGAAGACATGCACCTGCTCAAAGGCTACAGTTCCGTCGACGATCTTTTGGGGGCGTTGCGCTCCTTTGAAGCCAAGCGCCGCGGCAAACCAGTTGTTGTGGACGCGAGAGATTTTTTCTACTCGCGCATCGCCATGGCCATGGGCGATGATATCGTGCTGGAGATACTGGACCGCGACGGCGTCTGGCAATATGTAAACGAATTCTTTGCCCGGCTCTATGAACGCAAGCGGACATGGTTTTCCGGTAAGAACCGCTTTGAGGAATTTCCCGAGCTCAGCGCCGAGTGGAAAGACATTATCCGCACCGTTGCCGATACGCGTGAAACCTACGTGGACCGCAGCTTCCGCTGCCTGCCTCACCTGCCAAAAAAGAAAAGCCGCTGGAACTGGAACATTCTGGTTTTTCCACTCAAGCTGCATGACAATCGCAACGGCGCCGTACTGGCAGCGCGAGTGATCGAGAAGAAATGAAGGCCGCGAGAGTTTTTTCTGCTTTGTTGCTGTTTGCCTTTCTCGCTGGATGCCGCGCCCATATGGTGATGATAAAGCTGGTTAACACCAGCGCCGACCCACTTTCCACCATCATCATTGACTATCCCAGCGCAACGTTTGGCAAGGACAAGCTAGCGCCCAGCGAAACTTTTTCTTCTACAGTAAAACTCACCGATAACGGCCCCCTCAAAATCCAGTTCACGGATGCCAATGGCCGCAATCATACTTCTACCGGGCCGGTGCTCCATAAGAATCAGGCAGGGATTATTGAGATCAGATTCACACAAGATAAGGCCACGGCCAATGTCAACTTGCCCCGATAGTTATCGCATTTCGGCTACCTGCACTGGCGTTCCGCTGGCAACGCACTATTGATCGCGTTCCATGTCGCCTGCACCAGTTCCTCCCGCGAGGCAAACTGCTTCGGGTCAATGGGCGGATGGAAGACCAGCGTTGCCGTCCCACCTTTAATTAAAGATCTCCCTTTGGGCATCATCTCGTAAGTGCCTAATATCGTGACCGGCACAATGGGAAAACCGGTCTCAGCCGCCAGATGAAACGGTCCTTTTTTGAAGGGCATCAGCCGTCCGTCAGGTGAGCGCGTGCCTTCCGGGAAGATGGTCATGTTGATGTGGTGTTGCATCACCTCGCCGGCACGGCGGATGCTGCTGATGGCCGCATCGCGGTTGCTGCGCTCTACCGGTACAATTTCCGCCAGGTCCAACGCTTTGTTCACGATTGGGATTTTCCAGATTTCTTTTTTCGCCAGCACAGACGTGCGTCCGGGAATCAGCGGCACAAGAATAGGCGGGTCAAGGTTGGAAACATGGTTTGACATAAAGATGTAAGTGCCCGCTGGATCTATCTTGTCCAAACCAACCAGCTTCACCTTTACGCCGGCAAGCCTGGGCGCTGCAAAAGCCAGCCGCATGC
>JBARNL010000265.1:0-3960 GCA_049802955.1 Candidatus Angelobacter sp. | reverse complement strand
ACCCAAGTCGGCAGAGAGTCGCAAAGACTTTCCGGTTTGGCTGACTGCTGACCGCCAATTGCTGACTGCTTGTTTTCAAAGACCTTGCGCATCTCGGCGCTGCCATACTTTAGCCGATTCTATGTATCGAATCAATAGCGAAATAGGACAATGACCTTATTCCAACGCCATTCCTTTCCCTCCCCAGCAGTGGGGCTCTACTTCTTCCTTTTGCTTGGGCTGGATTCTAAACTCAGTTCATGACTTGGGTGATTGCTACGAATGTAATTCTCGGCTATGCGGTCGGAATTTCTGATATTAGAATCACATTTGGTCCTCCCGGCAGGAGGCAGGAACGCGATTGTCTTCAAAAAGTTTATTCGGTAGGCCAGGATTTGGCGGCTGGGTTTGCGGGCTCCGTTGAAATCGGATTTGCGATGATCAACAGTTTACGAAGAGCTCTTAAACTTGAAGATCAATCCCTTGCATGGGACCCAAAACAAATTGCAGAGCAATGGCCGCCCCATGCGCGCAGAATCTTTAGCTCCTATCCGTCGGCCCAGCAGGAACTCGGCTCACAGTTGATTCTCATAGGAGCAAATCCAAGAGAGAGTACGCCCAACACTCCGACGATGCGGACATGCGTTTACTCATTTTCGTGGCCAGAATTCGAGCCGGTTCAAGCTGGACCGCACGAGGTA
Organism: Candidatus Angelobacter sp.; assembly: GCA_049802955.1. Lineage (GTDB taxonomy): Bacteria > Acidobacteriota > Terriglobia > Terriglobales > Acidobacteriaceae > Angelobacter. Next base: position 3,280 of record JBARNL010000265.1, on the reverse strand, counting down.
CTGTCGATTGGTTCGGGCACGGATGTCACGCCCTATCGTAAGCTGTTGGAGAGGTACTCCCACGATCATAAATTTAGGAACATGTTACTGATGGGCGAGAGTATGGCGGGAGGGGCCGCAACAATGTTCGGGAGTTATGTAACCAACGTTGTCAGAGACAATCCAATACCGGGAGTCAGTCCACATTTGCACTTATGTCTGGTTCGTACGGGAGAAGTGCAAGTATGGCCCAACGATCATTCCCACAGAGGACGTTGGCAAGTGCATTCGCTCGGTCCTCCGGCGCAAAATCCTACGCCGGACTTCGGTGACATGGAGAAATTCAGGATGCCAATCGTCGCCAGGAGTTTCGAAGAGCTCTGCCAGATGATTCGTGGAGATGCTGCGCTGGGGAGAACGTCCGTTGCTACAGTACTCGATGCATCAGCCGACTCTCCCACCACCAACGTGTTACCGGCACACAGCAAAAGCATTGAATAGATTCAGCCGGGCACCCTTTGCTCTTATCGCGGGCGCCCGGCGATTCTCAAGGAATCGTCATAAGATGTACTCATGGGTTATGCAAAGCGGTTATGGGAAGATGAGCAGGGCAGGAGATATTCCCACACGGACAAATCTGTTTGTGATCGGTGTTTTGACGACTATGCGATCAAGGCGTTCATTCGCGGGAATGCATCCTCAAGAGCATGTTCGTTTTGCAATCGCCGAAATATCAGGAGGAATATAGCCGCATCTGGAGATGCGGTTCTGGAATTCATCTTGGAGGGCATTGACTCGGAATACGATGACGCCGACACGCACGCCCTCCCGTACGACGACGAAGAGGGTACTTGCATGGTACCGGTTTACTATATCGGCGAGATTGTCTACGAACAGCATCCGAGTATTACGTCCCGTGATGATGTTCAGAGCTGGATAACCAACTCAATCAGCGATGGGCCGTCCTGGTGTGAGAGAGAGCCGCTGGTCCTTTCACCCGCAGAAGGGCTGGTGGCCGGAAGGGAAGACTTCTGCGAAGCAGTCAAGCACAAGACGCGCTATTTGTTTTTCGAGCCCCAACAGCGAGTAAGTGGCGAGTTTCCTGAAATTGGCGAAGAACCGTATTATGTCCACCCGTCCCACTTGCTTGAAGAACTCGGGGGAATGGTCAGCGGTGCAGACTTCATCCGAGAGCTACCCGGGGGGACCCAAATATTTAGGGCCCGTTCGCATGCAGATGGACTAGAGCTAACCACGATAGAAGAGCTTGGGCCTCCGCCAGTCGAGGTTGCGAAAGCGGGACGGATGAATGCTGCCGGAATAGTCGTTTTTTATGGAGCGCTGGACGAATCAACCGCAACCGCCGAAACGGTAAGAGGAAAGCCCTCGATTTCCGTCGGGACATTTGAATTAACGAGAGCTGCGCGAATTCTGGACCTAACGACCCTTCCTTCGATTCCCAGCATTTTCGATTTGGCAAGACGTAACGAACGCATGCCGCTTCGATTCCTGTGGAGATTTTGCTCCGACATTTCTGTGCAGATTGTGCCGGATGACCGGATTCACGTTGAGTATACGCCGACCCAGGTCGTTGCTGAGTTCATTAAAGAACGGTTTCGCGACCGGGAGGGAAACCGGGTTGACGGCGTGCTATATCCCAGTTCTAGACGAAGCGAGGGACGAAACATCGTCCTATTCGTAAACCGCGGCAATTTAGAGGGGATCAGCGGCGATGGTTATCTTGAGCCACCAAAGATATTGCGGCTCTCGAGTGCAAAAGTGATACGCATATCCGATCTTGTCCGTGCACGAGCGCATCAACTTTATGAGCAGCGCGGGAGAAATGACGGTCGTGCACTGGATGATTGGCTCCGAGCCGAAGGAGAGATACTTGGCGAAGCCGCCTCTGCCTGAGTGCATCGAATTCGTTCCCTCGTCATCCAAAATTAAATAAGGAGGATATTCATGGAAGCGAGAATCGATTATCTGAAAGTTGGTCGCGGAGTGTACGAAGCGATGCTCGGTCTTGAGAAATACCTTCATCAATGCGGGCTTGAGGAAAAGTTGGTTGACCTGATCAAGCTGCGGGTATCACAAATCAATGGATGCGCGTACTGCATTGACATGCACTGGAAAGACCTGCGCGCTCTGGGCGAAACGGAGCAGCGGCTTTACGGGTTGGACGCGTGGGAAGAATCGCCATACTACACTGACCGTGAACGCGCGGCACTGGCCTGGGCGGAAGCGGTTACAAACATCAAAGAAACCCACGCACCGGACAATGTTTACCAGGAGACGCGAAAACATTTCAACGAAAAAGAACTGGCTGACCTTACCCTGGCCATCTCCGCTATCAATGCCTGGAACCGGTTGTCGATTTCGGCTCGGACCGTACCGGGACTGTATCAACCGGCGCGCAGCCATGAATTAAAGAAGGGCGCGTAAGCCTGGTCCGAAATTCGGATGAAAGATTTGACCCGGAGGAGGATATTATGCACGCTTGGCGGAAGTGCAAGAGTCACTTCCGCCTTCCTTGTTTTCGCTATCCCCCACTCCGAACTGATAGAAGGAACCGTCCTTCGCACTGTGATTTTTGCGAAATTGTGGGGTCGAGAATCTATCTTTTCCGTCGGATCCAGCCCGAAAGGGCGGAATTATTGGGCCCAGGCGCGTGAGCTCTGGGGAGGTGTATTCAAAAATCTGGAAGCGCCGTAGGTGCGGCACAGACTCGCAGACCCGCTTTCATTTTTAGGACGCAACTCTTATTACGAAAAGTTCACAGATCATAGGCCCTCAATTTTTTTTGTACTTTTGCGGCCACTCTCACCAGCTTCTTCATTAGGCCCGTAAAGCTTCCCCACGACAAACTTTTCGTTTAGGAATGAGTTCTGGAACGCTCTTGCTCTGCTTCCAGATCACCCGATCACGTGCGATCACCGGATCTCACTTCCCCTTCTCCCGATAGTTAAAATACCCCCACACCTGCTCGCTCATCCTTCCAATGGCGTCTTCCAGTTCCTGATAATAGCCGCGATGGTGTGCCGAAAAGAACACCACCACCACGCGCGCCGTCGGAGTCTCAATCAGCCCAACGTCATTGGCGATATATGGCGGAAAGTCGCCGGTCTTGTGAGGAGTTTCAACGTCATCCAGCATAAAGCGCGGGATACGCGTCCGCATCTGCTGCTGGCCCATGATGCGCAGCATTTCCTTGCAGGATTTTTCGCTGGCGGCCTTGTTCGTTGCCATCATCTCCAGCAGCCGGCCCATGTCTCGCGCGCTGGCCAGCCCGAATGGATGC
>JBARNL010000264.1:0-3920 GCA_049802955.1 Candidatus Angelobacter sp. | reverse complement strand
GTCTGTTCGGCAGTTTTCAATTCCACCAGAATGGTTCCGTTTATTACTAAATCAGCGCGGAAATCACCAACGTTGTGGCCGCGGAAAAATACTGATACAGCAACTTCTTGCTCAACAGACAAGCCCTTCTCCAATAACGCTAGGCGCAGCGAATTGCGGTAGACGGATTCGAGAAAGCCGAACCCCAATTCGTTATAAACCTCGTAGAAGACACCGATGATCGTCTCGGTGAGTTCAGAATGTTTGTAATTGGAGTCAATTGCCATTTTCGATCAGTGTCATCAGTGAGAATCAGTGGTAGAACGAATGAAATGCTCCGCCAGTTCCATGTCCGCTGGCGTAGTGATCTTGATATTTCTCGCTGAGCCCATCACCACCCAGACGCTCTCTCCCAGGCGTTCAACCAGTGACGCTTCGTCGGTGCCAGTAAAGCCGTCGGCGGTGGCGCTGTCAAAGGCGCGCTTGATCAGTTCATAACGGAAGCCCTGCGGCGTCTGCGCCTGCACGATTCGTTCACGCGGGATGGTGGAAGTAATAATTGCGCCTTCCGCCGCGCGCTCAACCTGCTTGATGGTATCCACGGCGGGCAATCCAGCGATAGCGGCGCCGTGCCGCTCCACTTCATGGATCACGTTGCCAATAATTTCATCGTCCACAAACGGCCGCACAGCGTCATGCACCAGCACAATGTCATAGGACGCGGCCTTGAGCTGTGAAAGCGCGTTGGCCACGGATTCCTGGCGGTGTTCGCCGCCTTCCACCACTTTGACTTTCTCAGCCAGTTTCTCTTTTTCCAGATGCCGGATAAAGCGCTCCATCTCATTCTTGCGCACCGCCACCACAATCTGGCTGATCTGTTGGTTGCGCGCAAACACGCGCAATGTGTGGATCACAATGGGCGTTCCGCCGATCTCAAAAAATTGTTTTGTGGGCGCGCCTTTTTTTCCGGCAGGCGTCATGCGTGTGCCAAAACCGGCAGCGGGAATAATGACGGTGACCTTCATTGGGGAGAAAAGTATAGCAATTTTGCCGCGCACGGGTTTTGCAGAGCCCCAACAGGAGATTATTAGGTCAGGCTGCGGACTTTGGTTGTGAAGTTGGCGGTTGCGAAGTTGAGGATTTCCCGCTCGGAGGAGCCGTATCTTCGCCGGGAAGCACTTCTCGCAGCGCCCATTCAATCCGGCGGGTCCCTTCCTGAATAATTCTCACTTGCTCCGCCTGCTCTTTCAAGTACGGCGAGTAGATGATGGGCTGGAGTGCGTTGCGGACGTGGTGATTCATCTCAGAAATCACACGCATCTTTTCACGAAGGATTTTGTGCTGGTGGCGCTCATAGGCAAACACCAAGAGTCCGGCAATTAGGCCGATCAGCATGTCATCGATTGCCGCAGCCACGCCGGTTACACCCCAGCTATCCAGCAGAGTTCTTAGAGTAACGCCGAGAAGAAAGATCCCGGAGCCCAGGCCAAAGCTGTAAATGGCCCGGCCCTTTAGCGTGATCGGTTTCCTGTACATAGGGCCCCAATTATTTCACAATGGTACGAAGTGTTTCTAAGGTCTCAATGCTGGAAAATGTACTGAAATATATCCGAGAACGGCAGCTGCTCCGGCCAGGAGAGCGCGTTGCTGTGGCGTGTTCCGGCGGGGCCGACTCCGTGGCTCTTGTTCACATTATGGCTGAGCTGCGACAGACGCTTGGCATCGTGCTTTCAATGGCCCACTTCCATCATCAGATTCGCGGCGCGGAAGCTGATTCAGACCAGCAATTCGTCAAAGAACTGGCCGCGCGGCTGCAAGTCGATTTCAGCTCAGGTTTGGGGAATGCGCCGCAGCATGCCACGCAGGACAAGATCAGCCTGGAAACGGCTGCCCGCGATTTGCGTCACCAGTGGTTCGCCGAACTGATCAAACAAGGCAAGGTCGACAAGATCGCCACAGCCCATACTCTGGACGACCAGGCGGAAACCGTGCTGATGCGAATCCTGCGCGGGACCGGCGCGCGCGGGCTGGCCGGCATTGCTCCCGCGCACAAAGCAAAGCACCTGATCCGCCCTCTTCTCACGACCAGCCGGCGTGAAGTCGAGGCGTACCTGAAAGAAAAGGGCCAACCCTGGCGCGAAGACTCATCCAATCTGGACCTTGGCCATACCCGCAATCGCGTTCGGCATACCCTGCTGCCACTGCTGGAGCGCGACTTCAACCCGTCAATCCGGCAGACTTTGGCCGATCTTGCGGAGGTGGCGCAGGCTGAGGATGAATATTGGAACAATGAGCTCTCGGCGCTGTTGCCCAGGCTGATTCATGAAGGAAAGCCCAGCCGCAGTGGACGAAGCTCCAGCGGCGATGCTTACGGTGTTCTGGCACTGGATTTGTCCGGTTTGCGAAAGCTGCCTTTAGCTCTCCAGCGTCAGGTCATCCATAGGACTGCACTGCGCTTCTGCATTTCGCTCGAATTCAAGCATGTTCAACAACTTACGGTGCTCGCGGAACACGGAAGATCGGGTGGAAAACTGGCATTGCCGGATGGTTTGGTAGCAAATCGCACCGCCCGTGAGCTCCAATTCAGCAGAAATATACAAAAAGCACCTGAAAATTACGGTTATTCCCTGCCAATCCCGGGTGAAGTTGCCGTGCCAGAGATGGGAATAATCATCCGGGCAAGCTTAATAAGTGATGGAAAACAAAAGGCTTCAAGTTATAATGGAGCAACGCTCTTAGAGGCGAGCCTACTGGGATCTGAGCTGAAAGTAAGAAATTGGCGTGCTGGTGATAAGTTCTTTCCGGCCCACACCAAATCCCCCAAGAAAGTAAAAGAGTTGCTGCAAACCGGTCGGTTGGGACGGGAGATTTCTCCAGCCCAGCGGAAAGCCTGGCCGGTAATTGAAAGCGCCGGGCAGATCGTCTGGATGCGGTCTTTTCCAGCCTCTCGGGATTTTGCCGGCAGCTCTGGGGATGCGGTCCTGATTGAGGAGATAAAAATGACTACTGAGGCAGGCGAGTGAGCAGCGTTCAGTCTGAATATCCCAGAATTCTTTTGACCTCTGAGCAGATCAAGAAACGCGTCCAGGAGATGGCCCGCAGGATTTCCGCTGATTTTCAGGGTAAAACGCTTCATGTTGTCGGCGTAATGGAGAATGGTTTTATCTTTATGGCTGATCTGGTTCGGGAGCTGGATTTGGATGTGGTCTGCCAGTTTGTAAAAGCAGAATCAAAGGAAGCCAATTCCACCACGACCGAGATTTTCTTCAGTCCTGAGCTTGACGTTAAAGGCCAGCACGTCCTACTGGTGGAAGCATTGGTCCAGTCCGGTGTGACGAGTGAGTTCCTGATCCGGAACTTGGTTGGCAGGGGCGCTGCCAGCGTGAAACTGGCTGTCCTTCTGGACAAGCAATCGGCGCGCCGGGTGTCCCTGCAGCCTGATTACTTTGGTTTTCTCATGAATGAAAATTTTGTCGTAGGCTATGGGCTGGGAGAGCACCATGTAGGCCGGAATTTGCCCTATATCGCTGGACGGGCCCAGTCTGGGGTAATTCCCTAGGCAGGTCTTAAGCGGTTTTACTGTCCCCAGAGTGGCGGGAATGGGTATAAAATCTTCTGAGTGGGAAAGTTTAAGTCCAAAGCCCCATCGTTCCGCATCTAATTGGCATAACCCGGCGTTTCAAAAGGGCTCGGGGAACCTTTTTCATTGCAAAACGTCTGTATATTAATACCGGCGTCATCAAGCTATGCAGGTCAGAGTATATGTGTCCTGACCGGGAAATCTAGGAGCAATCAGTGAATTCGACATTTAAAACGGTGATCTTGTGGGTGACGCTTTTAGCGGTCGCCGTCGTCCTCTGGAGAATGATTCAAGGCGGTCCAAACGCCGGCAAAGACCAGGAAATTGCCTATACCCAGTTCATGTCAGATCTGAATGACGG
>JBARNL010000263.1:0-1890 GCA_049802955.1 Candidatus Angelobacter sp. | reverse complement strand
GCCCGGAGTTTTTATGGAACCAGAACAGACAGATAAACATACGGACGCCACGCTCAAAGAGCACTTCAGCGTGCGTTTATTAGAAGCATGGATCGGACAACTGACCAAGATCTCCGCCGAAATCGGTAGTGTTTTGCGCGGATACAAGAAGCAGAATGCGAATGATCCGTTCGGGCTTCTCACATGGGTTCGCTCTATCAAAGCTGACACGCTCCAAATCGAGGGGCAATCAATAGCTGAGATCAGAGAGGCGCTCGAGGAACAAGTTAGAAATAGGGTGATGACGTTCGACACAGACTTGCGTGAAGCCTTGTCAAAACAAGGTAGGCGGATTCATGGGCAGTGGCCGCACTACTATATCGCACTGGTGCTCAAACTTGACGTTGACGAAAACACTCTCTCGGTTCGGATTGCTGATGAGAGCATTTCCACTCTTCATGTGCCGCACCTGATTGAAATCATTGCGCACCAACTCAAGACCCTGGAATCCGCCAAACTTCAGCCTCAAGACTTTCTCGATTTGCTGGTCCAAGCCTACGACCGGCTTACGTTCGCGACAACCACCAATTCGGTGTCCGTGTGGCCGTTGTTCAAAGAAGTGCTCTGTTCAATTCAATCATCCTCGTTCTGGAAGGCGGGTCGCGCCCGATTATTTCGGCCGTTCGACGAACAACAATATCGAGGGGCGATCACTGATTTGATGATAAGCAACACATTGCGTTCGCGAGATGGAAGAGAGATGAAGTTGCTACCGCCAATCAAGGCCGAGGATGGCATTTACGTTTATCAACCGGCAGAGGATCGCTTCGGTTACGTTGGAAGGATTGAGTTTAGTAAACGAGGATAAGTATGTCGTCGACTGTCGCAAATCCGCCCAAACGAGTGGCGCGTGCCTTAATAAGAAGCCTGCACACGGGCACCTCAGTATTGGAAGGCGTTAAGTATTTACACGTTGGGCATTCTGCATGGTTGAACGCGCAAGCGGAATTGCTAGATGAGCTCGCGGAAGATGCTGATTCTGATGTTGTGTTTGTACGCGGCAGTTATGGGGCTGGAAAAACGCACTTCCTTGCCTGTGTGCAAGACCGAGCTTTGGATGCTAATTGGGCTACAGCGCATCTGGAATGTAGACGCGACCAGGTCCAGTTGGACCGTCTCGAGACTGTTTACGCCCGAGTGTTGTATAAGCTACGCTCCAAGGAAATGCTTGACGACGCGGCTCGGAGTGGACAGGATCTCGGCAGTTTTGATGGCGCCCGTTGGTTTCTGACTCGATGGGCAAATGAAGTTTTGAAGAAAGCAGGATTCGTCAACGGCCCGATACGTCGAACCATGGAAGTAGATGAGCGTCTTTGTGGAATCCTGGAGCGCGGCTTGATGAAGAGTAACTTGCCTGAAGATTTCAAGAGGGCGTTATTCGCATTCAGCCGCGCCTTCCTACTTAACCAAGATGCCGTTTGCAGCGCGATCATCGCTTGGTTGAAGGGCAGTGATGAAAGAGTGTTCCTTCCAAGATCCATGCTTCAAGCAGCAAGACGAGCGGATATTGTCCCGAGCGGATCAAAAAGTGAGCGACTGATGGCGCTCAATCCAATCGGCAGGGCAACTTCTACCGAATATCTGAGAGCAATCGTTTGGCTGATTCGGGCAACGGGACACCTTGGGCTTGTCCTTTGCATTGATGAGGTTGAGGAGTGCGCCAAGCTCAGTCCTAAGAAACGCCAAGATCAGCCATTTCAAACACTCCGGGAGTTCATCGACAATTCCGATGGTGAACTCGGGTTACGTCACCTCTGCACCTACTTTGCTGCGACGCCGGAGATGTTCGAAGGAGAACACTATTTCAGGAGATATGATGCGCTGGCGACCCGCATAGAACCTGTTGGCGAC
>JBARNL010000262.1:0-5199 GCA_049802955.1 Candidatus Angelobacter sp. | reverse complement strand
CGCGTACGATGCAGCACCACAGCAACTACCGCAGCCGATGTATTCATAAGTCCGGCTATTTCACGATTGCTGTAATCCTCTATAAATCGAAGCACAAACATTTCCGCCCAGCGTGGATTCAGTTTCGCCAGAGCATGGCGCAACCAGTCCCGAAGTTCAGCCGAATGGGGTCCATGATCTGTTGACGCCACCTCAGTCTGGTTCGGGTCTTCATCCAGGGAAAACGTTTCCTTTTTCCCGCGCAGCAAGTCCAGAGACGCGTTCACCGCGGACCGGTGCAGATAACCCGGAAGGTTGGAAATCTCCGGAAATTTCTCCTGCCGCACCAGGCGCAGAAAGACCGTTTGCAACACGTCTTCTGCATCGCTTGAATTGCCGGTAACGCGGTAGGCCGCCCGGTAAACAAGCTCTTTATGCTCCAGAAATATCTGCTCCAGCCCCGGCCTGTAACTGTCTCCGGCCATGACTGCCATATTCGCCTGCGCTATTTGCATTGTGGCCTGCAATTTAGTACCGTGCTCCTCTCAAGATGTCAGACGAGAGAAGAACCCTGTTATTAACCGGAAGCGCAAAATTATCACGCTTTGCACTCAGTCAATGATAAGTATTACGCTGGGAATGAGATAAAAGTTCCCGGCTCTTTCCGAACCCGGATAATGAGGATTTGGCTCGACCTCATTTTCTTAGCAACACAAGGACTGCTGATGGGCTGAGGGTGGCATCTGTGTCTTAAACTCAATCAGCCACGCTGTACTTTCTGTGTTACCTCTTCGCGTATTTATAATTCATAGGGATCTCTCGCTCCGCTCGAGATTTCAAAAAATGATCCAGTTGCCGACCACTTTTAATGTAGCCACCTATTTTGTCGACCGCCACATCGTTGAAGGCCGTGGCGACAGAATCGCCTATGAATGTGGCGACGAGCGAGTCACCTACCGGCAGCTTTTTGAACGGGTGAACCGAACCGGCAATGCGCTAAAAGAGCTGGGGGTGCGACAGGAAGAACGAGTGGGGCTGCTGCTGCTGGATACGCCGGAATTTCCCTATTGTTTTTTTGGCGGCATCAAGATTGGCGCCGTTCCCATTCCAATCAACACGCTGCTGAAGCCGAGCGAATATGAATACATCCTGAACGATTCGCGGGTGAGAGTGCTGATTGTGAGCGAATCGCTCCTGCCGCAGATACAAACTATTGCGCGCGAAAATCTCCGCCATCTGAAGACCATTGTTGTGTTTGGCAGCGCGCCAGACGGGATGGAATCACTGCAAGAGCTTCTCGGCAGCAGTTCCCCTGAGCTTGAGCCTGAGTGCACGACAAAAGACGATCCGGCATTCTGGCTGTATTCTTCCGGCAGCACCGGATTTCCCAAAGGCTGCGTGCATTTGCACCATGACATGGTGGTCTGTGCTGAGCTTTACGCTAAGAACATTTTGAAAATTACCGAGAGCGACCGCTTTTTCAGCGTAGCCAAATTGTTCTTTGCCTACGGGCTGGGCAACGGGCTGTATTTTTCCCTCTCTATGGGAGCGACCAGCATTCTCTGGCCGGGATCGCCCTCTCCGCCGAATATTTTTTCGGTAATCGAAAAACACAAGCCGACACTGTTCTTTTCCGTGCCTTCAAACTATTCAACGCTGCTCTCTTATCGGCGTGAAGGCGGCCCGGATTTTGACCTCTCTACCGTGCGTTACGCGGTTTCCGCCGGTGAGGCGCTGGCTGCGACGCTCTTTCATCGCTTCAAGGAGCGCTTTAACGTTGAAATTCTGGATGCCATTGGATCAACCGAGGCATTGCACATGTTTATCGCCAACCGCCCGGGAGCGGTGCGGCCCGGATCAAGCGGGCAGATCATGCCGGGATATGAGGCCCGCATCGTGGATGAAAATGGCAATGACCTTCCCGATGGCGAGATCGGGAGCCTCTTGATTAAGGGCGACTCCGTCTGCGCGTATTACTGGAACCAGCACGAGAAAACAAAAGAGACAATTCAAGGCCATTGGATCCGCACCGGAGACAAATACTATCGCGATGCGGATGGCTACTATTGGTACGTGGGCCGCAATGACGACATGATGAAAGTCAAGGGCATGTGGGTGAGCCCGATTGAAATTGAGAACGTATTGATGGAGCATTCCATGGTGCAGGAAGCAGCAGCCATCGGGAACGCGGATGGCAACAATCTGGTAAAACCAGCGGCATATGTGGTGCTAAAGAAAGGCATGAATAATACGCCGCAAGTCATTGAAGCGATTAGGCAACATGTAATAGCCCGGTTGTCCGCGTATAAATGCCCGCAGACATTTGAAATAGTGGAAGAACTGCCTAAGACTGCTACAGGAAAGATCCAGCGGTACAAACTGCGGCAGTCGGCACCGGCTACAATCCCAGAAGTTTCGTCAAATAAATAAGTTCGCAACTTCCAAGAGCGTTTCCGCTTTTGAGCTGCATGCGCTTTTTCTAAATTAATACCCCGGCCAAGAGCGGCTGAGCTTCATTATTAAACGGCGGACAAGATTCTGCGCACCCCTTCGGCAAAGTCTTGCGTTGGGGTAATCAGGCTCAATACAAGGTAACCATCGCCGGGAAAGTCATAGTAGTGCCCCGGATGCAAATAGACGTCGTGCATTTGCAGTAGCTCAATCGCAAGCTCTTCATCCGGACGCGTGGCCGGAATGCGAAGGACCGCGTACCACCCACCTTCCACAATCAGCCGATTCACGTGCTGGTTGCCCGCAAGTTGCGCATCAAGCTCTGCCAGGTTGGCGCGAACGCGGCCCATCAACTGCTGCTGAAACTGTTTGCGCTGCTGCAACAAGACCGGCGCGGCCAATTGGATTGGAGCGTTTAGGGAAAGATATGTGTCGGCGATCATCTCCAACCGGGCAAGCGCTTCCCTTTTTTCTGCTTCCGGGCCGTTGACTGCAAGCCAGGCAAATTTCATCTGCGGCAGGCCGGAAATTTTGGAGATGCCGCTCATGGTGAATGTGAGTGCACCGGCATTCGCGACAAAACTTTTTTGCGCCGCGCCAAGCGAGAAATCAAGAAAGACTTCATCGGCGATGATGACCATTCCGCTGCTTGAGCAAATCTGATTGAGCTGTGCGACTTCTTCCGGCCTGGTGAAATGCCCTGTCGGGTTATTGGGATGGACGACAATCACACCGCGCGTTCGCGACGTGATGGCCTGCTTCAACGCGTGCATATCGATATGCCAGCCGTGATCATAAAAAAGCGAATAGCGGATGAGCTTTACGTCATTCACGTCCGCCAGAAAATCAAACAGCGGATAGCCGGGCGTGGGAATCAGGAGTTCGTCGCCGGGATTGCACAACAAGCGGAAGATGAAAGAGTAAGCCTCGCTGGTGCTGGCGGTAAGGATCAGATCGTCGATAGAAACGCGCTCACCATGTTCGGCATAGTAGTCACTTACAGCCTGCCGTGCGGACTTCAGCCCTTTCGGATCAGCGTGATACTGCAGCGATGCGGGAGCGCAGAGTGACCGCATAATAGCCGGCGCGTCATAGCGAAATCCACATTCCGTAGGATTAGACGCGCTGAGATCGAGCAGACGGCGGCCGCTGGCTTTGTGGCGCTCCAACGCTTCTGCCAACCGGTTGGGTTTCAGGTTCCAATTCGTGCGTGAGGCGAACATCAGATGAGTTATATCAGGTTCGTGGGCTAGTGCCTTACGCGCTCATCTGCCCGATTGCAGAGCCCAGCTTTTTTTCACCACAGTGGCGCGGAGAAAAGCGAGTGCAGTTGCTTACCTGCTAGAGAGAAGTGGATAGTAGACCCGGAATAAGGCGTGACTTAGTGGGATTACAGACGCAACCACGACATGGCCAATCCAGAGCGCAGAAGATCGACAAAGGTGTCGAAACGTTGGAAGAAATCCGAGCCGGGAAACCGGCCATTGGCCAGATTCGCTATTGCTTTGCTGGCATTGCCGGTAGTTAGGGATACCGCGCCTCCGGTGCCCTTACGGGCTCGCTGTGGGATTCAGGGATATGGCGGTCTTCCAGGTGTTCCGCAGCGGCCGCACGCAGGTGCAAAGCACCGGCGGAGAAGGGCGCACTGATATACCACGCGCATGCCGGACAACTGGCAATGGCGCTACGCCGGGAGCGAGAGCGTTGGGCGGTGCTGGCGGAGGCGGTTGCGGAGATGCCGGCAAAATTGCTGGGAAATCTTCTTTGTGGCCGCGAAACGGGTCCCTGCTGCTGAGATTTATGGATGTAGCTACTTGTCTTCAACGAAGAAACCAACTCTCTATAACCACGCGGCGGCAGAACCATTCTTTCTTGAACAAGAATTTTGCTACGCTGTTCCGTAGCCACTGAGGTAAAAAGGCCGCCGCAGGAAGAGATCCGGAACCGTCTCCAAATTGCTTCTTCAGCAAATCAGAATAAGCTTGCATCGTTTCCGTGCCGTACCTGCCCTCCGCTGTCTGGATGGCTTTCGCCGCGAGTAATCCCGATTCCACGGCAGGCCGTATGCCTTCGCCGCTTTGGGGGAATGCAAGACCAGCGGCATCCCCGATGAGCATCACCGAATTGCCCACGACTTTGCGCTTGCCATACCCGAAAAGAAGGTAAGCATGTCCGGCGAATTTCCCCGGAAGATCAAATGCCACCTTGCCCGTGGCGCGCAGGAAATCAAGGAAATGGACAATGTGCTGCGAAAGTGCGTGCTGGTCAAGGCGGCCCAGTCCTATATTCAGAAAATTACCTTTGCGAAAACACCAGCCGTAGCCCTGAAAATCCCGGCAGAAGTAAAGCTCGGGTATCTCCGGCTGAATAGTGCAAAGACCCGCCTGGTTTGGCGACATTTCAAACTCAATTTCCTGCGCAATCACCGGTTCATCTGAGTTGGTATTGCCCAGATGCCGTGCTACAGGACAGAAATGCCCTCCAGCTCCGACTAAAATTTTGGTTCTGATCTCGCCATTGACGGTCCAAAAGCCGGCAGAGCGCTCGATCTTGCTGATCGGCACTCCTTCACAGATTTCTGCTCCGGAACGGCGAAGCAGGTATTCGTCAAACTCGCAGCGGCGGATACCATAGCTGATGACTTCCTCGTAGGGAATTCCAATTTCCTGCGCTCCTATCGAACTCACGTGGAACCCGCGAATCTCTTGCATGGTGCGGCTTGGGGCGTAATCGGCGGCATCTATTTGAAGTGCCTGCAAGACCCAGGGC
>JBARNL010000261.1:0-1951 GCA_049802955.1 Candidatus Angelobacter sp. | reverse complement strand
GAAGATGAACAGGATCAACAGGGCGCCCAGCGCGATCACGCCGCCGACCCCGGCGAGCGCCACGGCCGGCACCCCCAGTATCCGCCTGCCGCCGGCGGATTCCCACAGGTCCTTCAGCCGGTAGGGGAAGGCGATTCCGGCCACGCAGACCAGGATGAACGCGGCGATCTGCGCCAGGAGCGCGCCGAGCAGGCTGGCCTGGGCGATGTTGATCAGCGCGAGCAGCGCGATCTCGCCGGTGACGGTGCAGAACACGATGGCCGCGACCGGGGTGTGCACCCGGTCGTTGACGCGGCCGAGCCACTGCGGCCCGCTGCGGTCGAGTCCCCAGGCGAGCATGTACCGGGTGGCCTGCAGCTCCGAGAGCGGCGTTCCCATCAGCGCCCAGATCACGAACCCGATGCCGAGCAGGGCGAGCAGGACGGTGTTGTGGGTCATCAGCGCGACCAGGAAGTTGACGCCCGGCGCGAGGCCGCCCGGGATGCCGAGCTTGGTGGGGTCATTGGCGGCGAGATAGTCGACGCTGCGCAGCCAGCTGGTGCCCACCGCGTGCGTCGTCAGCAGCACGATGATCGCCAGGACCAGCCCGTTGATGAGGACGCCGCCGACCATCGCGAAGTACTGCGTCCGGGAAGCGCGCTTGACCTCGCCGCCGATCTGCGCCGAGCCCTGTGCGTAGCCGACCACGAAGAACACCCACGGCAGCATCAGCAGGGTGGCGCTGAAGCTGAACGGGGCATGTGCGCCGGTGAATCCGGCGGCGTGCGCGGCCGGGATGACCTGGTCGTACCGGAGCGTGCTGTTCTTGGCGGCGAAGCTGTCCCAGGAAGCGTTGAAGCTCCCCCCGCGTACCAGCAGCAGGCCGACCATGATCAGGATGGCGAGACCGGCGAGCAGGAACAGCCACTTCTGCACCCGCCAATACACCCGCCCGCCGAAGATCAGCAGCAGCGCGAACAGGACGTTCAGCACCGTGCCGAACAGGAAGACGTACCACTGCATGTGGATGCCGAGGAAGGTGTGCTTGGCCAGCAGGTCGTTCGCCACGGTGATCCAGCCCTGCCCGCCGGTCACCGAGCCGATGGTGATCAGCGCGGCGGGAACCGCCGCGACGAGCGCGAACCAGGCGTTGAAGCCGATCCAGAAAAAGATCAGCCAGACGCCCTGACTCCACGACAGCAGCCAGCCCAGGAACGGGTGCAGCGCCCGGCTGACGAACACGTAGTCTCCGCCGGAGCGGGGCATCGCCGCGGAGAATTCGGAGTACACCCACAGCAGGGTGAACGCCATGATCACGGTGCCGATGATCACGGCCAGCACGAGGTTGCCGCCGGGGAAGATCGCCGGGGCCTGCTGGAGCAGCAGCACCGAGCCGACCGCGACGTTCATGCCGAGGGTGTTCATGATGAGGGCGTCCCACATGGACACCTCGCGGACCAGGCCGGTCGCGTTGCGGGTGAAGTTGGAGTCCTGCGGCGCTCCTGTCGCACGAGCGGGTGTCGACGTCATGGGATCACTTCCTGGGCGCGTGCCCGGCCGCGGCCGGGCTTAACTGGGACGGTGGGCCATCGGAGGCGGGCCGATGACGTGCTTGAGCTGACCGCCGACGCGGTGGCTCTCCAGCGAGAAGGTGAACCGGTCAGCCCGGTACAGCACGCGCGACACCTCGGTCGCGCGGTCGTTCTGGTCGAAGGTGGTGCCCTGGACCTGGAGCGCGGAGGCGCCCGGCGGCAGTTGCAGCAGCGCCGCCTCCTCGTCCCTGAGCTGGACGACCTCGATGGTGGACAGCGCCCGGCCCATCTGCACGCCGTACAGGCGTTCCAGGGTCGCGTAGAGCGGAACCTTCGTGAAGTCCTGTGCCGTGAGGCCGGGGAAGCGGGCCGGATCCAGCCAGGCGGTCAGCAGGGCCAGCGGGCCGCCCGCCACGGACGCCAGCCGGTCCAGCCGGAAC
>JBARNL010000260.1:0-1565 GCA_049802955.1 Candidatus Angelobacter sp. | reverse complement strand
CTCAATGTTGCGCACAGACCACTGCGCCTGCTCCAGAGCGCTGGTGATCTTTTTTGATTCTTCCTCGTTCGAAACTTCGGTTTTTTCGTCGCCGCGTCCGACGAAGCGCGCGTCAAAAGCCGGCGGCTTTCCGCCAAACAAATGCGCGTCAATGGTCCAGTATTCTTTTTTCTCGAAGGCTTTAACTTCGCGCTCGCGTTCCACTATCAGACGTAGCGCAACGGTCTGTACGCGTCCGGCGGAAAGGCCGCGACGGACTTTGTCCCACAGCAAAGGCGAGACCTGATAACCCACAATGCGGTCCAGCACGCGGCGCGTCTGCTGCGCGTCCACCAGATTGCGGTCGATATCGCGCGGGTGCTTGAACGCTTCCTGCACCGCTTTCTTGGTGATCTCATTAAAGGTCACGCGATGGAACTCAATGCCGCCTTTTTTCTTTTTCTTGCCGGAGCCGTTTTCGCTGAGCTCTTCTTCAAGATGCGCGGCAATGGCTTCGCCTTCGCGGTCCGGGTCAGGCGCCAGATACACGGCAAGCGCACCTTTGGCCATCTTCTTCAGTTTGGCCACAACTTTTTCTTTTCCGGGGATGACGATGTATTCGGTAGTGAAATCGTCGCTCTCCAGGTCCACGCCGAGCTGGCTTTTGGGCAGATCTTTGATGTGACCCAGCGAGGCTTCCACTTCGTAGTCCTTGCCCAGGTATTTATTGATGGTCTTCGCCTTGGTGGGCGATTCGACGATGACGAGTGATTTAGGCAACGTTACTCTTTTCCCTGCAATTTAAGTTGAAGCTACCACGGAACTGCTTGTGGGGACAAATTCTCTTCTGAGCCGTTAGCCCTTGGCCCTTAGCCTTTAGCCGCGGCTTTCGATCTCGTTGGGGCCTCGATTTCCACGGTGGAAAGCAGAGATGCCAGCATTTTTCGAACCTCAGTCAAACTTCGTGATAAACGCCCATAAGAGTCACTCTCAATAAAGCCGAGATCAGAAGCAAGGAGCAAGTGATAATCGAGTTCACTGGCCGAGCCCATGGATATTCTCACGAATCTTGCAAACTCTGGATTTGACTGACGACCACATCCTTCAGCCAAATTCGCGCCAATCGACGAAGCGGCACGCCGCAGTTGAGAAGTCAAACCATACACTTCCTCTTTCGGAAATCCACGCGAAAGTTTGTAAAGCTCCAGAGTTAACTTATGCGCTTTGTTCCACGTCTGCAGGTCTCTGTAATTCCTCATGGCATCCTCTTCGTTCCAGAGATTTACATTAACGGCTAATGGCTAAGTGCTAATGGCTTATTCAAAAACTTTTCACATATCGTTTACCTGGAAGCTGCTTCACCTTGCCGCTCATCTCCAATTCAAAAAGCGCGGTAAATACCTCCGACGAAGAAATTTGGCCCTCCAATTTTTCCATGATTGCATCAATGTGTGTTGACTCGTCCTGGCGCAGGATTGAAAGCAGCTTCTTTTCCGCCGGACTCAATTCATTGCCGAACAGGCTGCTGGTGGGCTTTTCCTCTGATGCTTGGGGCGCCCATTCGGATTCAAGCTGGTGTTTTACGT
>JBARNL010000259.1:0-2356 GCA_049802955.1 Candidatus Angelobacter sp. | reverse complement strand
CCTATGAAGACGGCATTGCCATCAAGGAAGAGTTGCCGGCGGTAAAGGACGTGGTGATTGAAATACTTTCGCGCATTGGACAAGGCCCGCAGCCCATCCGCACGGCTCGCTATAAAAGCCACGAACTCACAAACATCGTTTTTCGTGGAATGACCTCCAGCTATGCGGAGGTGGTGAACGGCCGCATGAAGGAAGGCCGCTTCTACACGGAGCAGGAAGACCTTCATCGTGAGGACGTTGTGGTGATCGGCTATGACGCGGAGAAAAGCCTCTTTCCCGATGAAACCGCCGAAGGCAAGCAATTGCTGGTGGACGGCAATCTTTACACAGTGATTGGCGTGTTCGATAAAAAGAAGAGCACGCTGAACCAGGCCGGAGATGTGGAAGTGTTTATTCCCTTCCGGACTTACAAAAAACATTATCCCCAGGATGATGAAATTGCCCTGATCGCCGGGGCCTATCCGGGAATGAAGGATATTGCGGAAGACCAGATTCGCGGGCTCTTGCGCACGCGCCGCCGCGTACCACCGAATAAGCCGGACACTTTTGGTATCAGCAGCGCGGAGCAACTAGGAGTTCAATTCCGCGACATTATGAAAGGCATCTTCCAGTTGGTGGTGTGCGTGGTTTCCGTGGGACTGCTGGTGGGAGGCGTTGGCGTGATGAATATTATGTTGATGTCAGTCACCGAAAGGACGCGGGAAATTGGCGTCCGCAAAGCCATTGGGGCGCGCAAGCGCGATATCAGCTTTCAGTTCATCACTGAAGCCATGACCCTGACGGGCATCGGAGGATTTCTGGGCGTGATTTTGTCTCTGATCTTCAGCTTCCTGATGCAGCTCGCGCATTTTCCGTCGTCCGTACCCATTTGGGCGATACTGCTTGCTCTTGCGGTGGCGTGCAGCGTAGGACTGTTTTTTGGGATTTATCCGGCAGTAAAAGCGGCGCGGCTGGATCCGGTGACCGCGCTGCGGTATGAATGAGCAATTGGTGATTGGAAATTGGCCTTTGTATGATCCCGAACGAAGTGAGGGATCCCTACCGTCATCACGGCCCATCGAGCACTATGAAATTCGTCGCGCATTCGATCTCAAGCAAATTGTGCATTGTTGCGGTTCCTGAAGTTATGGCGACTATAGGGATCTCTCGCTTCGCTCGAGACTTCGGAAAAAGCTAATTGCCAATTGCCATCTGTTAATTGCTGCTTTATCAGCGCTCATCAGCGGAAATCTGCGGCGAAGACTTCTTTTCTTCCTCTTTCACAAATCCATACGGACAATGCCGGCAACCGGAGCGGCAGCAATATCCGCGATTGAGCAAGTACTTGGCCGTGAATACCCAATTGCCTTTTTCCATGTAATAGTCTTCGCCTTCCACCAGATCGGCCCCGCTCATATCCTGCCTGCCATACTCAGAATCGGAGTTTCGGGTGTCTCAACCAATACGCCATCTTTAAAGCTGAGGTACTTGCCTGAAATGGCCGGCACGCGTTCACCCGGCACTACTATCCCGGCAAAATTCAACGGATCGGCAGCGGATATCGTGACAATCTCGCCGGACGGCGGAATGCTTTTCATGGCGCGCAGAGATTCCACGGCAACGGGCAGGGCAAATTGCTCGCCGATAAATCCGCTGATAAAGCGCCCGCCACGGATTTCACCTCGATCTTCAAGCCGGCGGAACGAAATCAGCAGGTCACGCCAGCGCGGCAGCATGCTTTCCCTAACCAGCAGCTCGCGGAATACAACACCATAGCGTTCCAAAAGCACGCGGCAGACTGACTCAATCGCGCGTCCGCTATCCTCGCTGTGCGGCGGATATAGCAATGACCACCGGCCCGCGCTGTGCCGTGGACGGTTGCTCTTCCCGCTTCCCTGCCCGGCACGCCGCTTGGGATCGATGAGCGCACGCAAATTATCGAAACCATCGGCCGTGACCAGACCGGCGGCCACAAGTTCCCATAGCGCGGTTTCAATTTCGGCTTTCAGCTTGCCCGTGCCACGCACGATATCGGCAAAGAACGACGCGCCGCGCGAACGCAGGAACGTGAGGACTTCACGCGCGCCCGCGCCAAGACCGCGAACTTCCTGCTCGGCGTCACGATGAGCGGATTTCACGCTGGGCAGCGCCATCCATTCTGCCTCATCGCGAACAAAGAACGTGATGGGAGCAACGCTCGTAGGCACCACTCGGCGTCCACCGCTGGAGGAATCTTCCAGCATCGCAGGATGAGGTGTGAGACGCCCCCATCCGACCGCACCAGTCAGGCAGAGCTGGTCCAGCACCTGCGGATCGTAGTTGCTGATGCGGCGCGCCAGGATGTGGCGCTCCCAAGCGCTGGCCGGAACTTCAAAGC
>JBARNL010000258.1:0-2620 GCA_049802955.1 Candidatus Angelobacter sp. | reverse complement strand
CTTTCCTGCTCGTCGCCGCCACAATGTTATGGACCAGGTTCTTTGGCGGCTCCAGCTCTGCCAGCCCCCGGACCATCACCATGCCTTCCAGGGCTTCAGCCAGCATCGGCCCGCAGACGGTGCAGCTCCGGCCATGCTCATCAAACGCCTGCCGCGCGTCACTTGCTATAGCGTTATCCAGCGCGTCAGCCAGCAGGGCCTCAAATTCGCTGCATTCCATCCCGTGTTTTGGCTCGTTATTCATTACTTACCTGCCTTTTATTACGAGAAAGTAATCGCGCAAGTTCCATTCTTCCTCTGTTTATTCGCGACTTCACCGTTCCCTCCGGCACCCGCAACACCTGGGCAATATCTTTGTAGTCCATATCCTGTAAGTCCCTTAGAATCACTGCTTCCCGCAGGTCCGGACTGATCCTTGCCAACGCCATTTGCACCATTTTCTGGGTCTCCTTGCTTGCCAGCCTGTCGTCCGGGTTCGGCCGGGGATCCTCCAGGCGGTCGCCCAGAGACAGGGAATCGTCCTCTTCCCGCAGCCCTGCGTCAATCGAATGTGTCACCCGGTCCTGCTTGCTCTTGCGGAAATGGTCCACCAGCAGGTTCCGCGTGAGCGTGGTCAACCAGGTGCTAAACGCCCCTTTTTCAATGTGATAGCTGCCCATTGACTTGTAAACGCGGATAAACACGTCCTGCGTCAGGTCCTGGGCATCGTCGGGCGAGTTCGTGAACCGATAGCACAAGTTGTAGATCCGCCTGTTGTAGAGGCGCACAATCTCCTCCCATGCCGTGGCGTCGCCTGCCAGGCATCGGCGGATAAGTGCCTCTGTTTGTTGCTCTTCCAAGCAGTCTCCCCGTCGAAAGGATACGTGCCAAAGCCGACTTTAGTTCAATTCGTCCCCAAACCTTAATCGTCCGGATCTAAACCTCAATCTCGCGGCTTAGGCAGCAGGCTCTTTTTGTCGCATCAGGATATTGGCTGCAACTCAATTTTGGCCTCAACGCTGTGATTTCAAGTTTCCGATCTCGAATCTTGATTTAACTTGGCGGTCTATGTAAGTGACAAGGTTTACAGGAAAGTGAGAGAGGGTGCAAATGGAAGGTAATCCGAGTTCATCTGGCTTTCATCAGTGTTGATCAGTGGTAAGTTTTGCTCTTTCCTGATCTGCGCTCATCCGGGTTAACCCCAAACTTTTATATGTCTGAAAGATCTGTGGCCGTAAAACGATTCCAACGTAGAGACGCAGCACTGCTGCGTCTCCCATTCGTCAAGCAAATATTTAAACCCATCCCCAAAACCGTGGCTCCTTACCCCTTCTGGCCCAACTCTCCATTCGATCTATTCGGCTTTTCTGGAATCCAGATGGAAAACACTGCGCCGCGCGGCCGGTTGTGATTGTGCGCGCGGTATGAAACCCTGGTGACGCTCAATGATGTCCTTGGTAAGCCACAGGCCAACTCCGGTTCCGGTGTTTCCTTTCGTGGTAAAGAACGGCCCAAAAAGTTTGTGATGTGTATTTCTGGAAATGCCGCTACCGTGGTCCACCACGGAAATCCTCACTTACTGTGCTGAAGTTGCCGGATGCGTGACCTTGGTGGCTCGCAAGAGCAATTTGCCTCCCAGCGGCATCGCATCCACGGCATTGGCAATAAGGTTTACCAGCACCTGGCGGATTTCGCCCAGGGCACAGAACAGGGAGGGCTACTACGAGACGTCCCGCTGGCACGGGACTGGATCGTGGCTTTGTCCAAGCACCGCGGGTTTCAAAACGTATCAGCCATGTCTACAGAAAATAAACCACCAACACGGCATAAAATGCCGCGTTCCTCCATCCTCTCCAGAATGGGGCTTTCGCGCTTATTCCCGCTTTCACGCCGTTTCGGGCAGTGCGGCTATGCAGCTTGTCTGAGTTCGGCGTGGCTGGAGCGTTGTTTGCCAAGCACTCCCAAAGCCAATGGAATGGTAATAATCCCGCCGACCAGAGCGAGAGATAATCCAGCCGCTTTGCGCTGATCGTTGTTCAAGCGCGAAGACAGCAAAAGACCAATCCCCGCGCCCAGCACCACGCGCGTTCCAGCAATGAGGATGATGTCTGCAACGGTAAGCTTAGTCTCGATCATTTTGAAACCTCGTTTCAATATGCTTCAAGAGACTGCATTTTGCAGCCTCTTCTTTATTTTTAGAATTGCTAGATCAGCTACTGGCTGTCACCGCTTGGGGCCGATCCGGATGTTTTGCCTTTATTCAGCTTGGCATCAATCTGCTCTGCTTTTTGCAGATGTTTTTGCAATACGGGCAGCGTCTTGCTGACCCACTGCTTCACATCAGGATCTTTGGCGCTCTGCGACTCATCGGTAAATTCCTGAACATCTTTCTGGTGGTCTTCGACCATGCCATTCATGTAGTCCTTATCCAGCTGTTTTCCAGTGTCGCTGGAAAGTTTTGTCTGCAGCTCCTTGGCATCATCAGGCAGATCGGAAGAGAAGTTCAGGTTCTTCGATTGCGCAAGCTCCTGCAGTTGGTTCAGCGCCGTGGTGTGGTCTTTCACCATCATCTGGGCGAATTGTTTTACATTGGGATCTTTGGTTTTGGCGGCGACTATTTTCCCCAGCGCAACTTCAGCAC
>JBARNL010000257.1:0-8441 GCA_049802955.1 Candidatus Angelobacter sp. | reverse complement strand
GCTGTGAGCCGCGAGTTCGGCCTCTGCGCCAAAGCCAATTAAGAACAAATTCCTGATAATCACAGCTTACCTGCTGCTAACGTGAGGTCCACACATCGATGGCGAAGTATCTGGTTACCGGCATTGCGGGATTTATTGGCTCTTCAATAGCGCATGAGTTGGTTCGGCGTGGAGAAACGGTACGCGGTCTGGATGATTTCTCCACCGGAAAGCGGCAGAACATCGCTGACATTGAAAATAACATCGATTTCCGCCAGATCAGTTTGCTGGACAAGCCGGGACTGGCTTCATCCTGTGACGGAATTGACTATGTTATCCATCAGGCAGCTCTGCCTTCGGTGCCAAAATCGGTGATTGAGCCTGAGTTGACGCACGCCGTAAACGTAAATGGCACACTGAATCTTCTGCTTGCCGCGCGCGATGCCGGTGTAAAGCGCGTGGTATATGCCGCTTCTTCTTCAGCCTATGGCGAAAGCGAGGTCTTGCCCAAAAGGGAAGACATGATTCCGCGGCCTATCTCGCCTTATGCGGTGCAGAAACTTACCGGCGAATATTATTTGCAGACGTTCTCAAAAGTGTATGGGCTTGAGACCGTGAGTCTGCGCTATTTCAATATTTTTGGTCCGCGCCAGGACGCAAATTCCCAGTACTCCGGCGTGCTGGCCAAGTTCATTACGCAAATGCAACTCGGTGAATCGCCCACAATCTTCGGCGATGGCGAGCAGAGCCGCGATTTCACTTTTGTGGCCAATGCCGTACAAGCCAATCTGAAAGCCTGCGTCGCGCCGGCAGAAGAAGCATCGGGGCGCGTTTTTAACATCGCTACCGGCACAAGGTTTTCATTGAATCAAATCTTCGAAATGCTGGGCAGGATCATCGGGTTCAACGGACCCGCCAAATACGCGGTGCCACGGACCGGTGATGTCAGGCATTCATTGGCTGATATCACGCTGGCGCAAAAACATTTAGGCTATTCACCCGACGTGGGTTTTGAAGAAGGACTGAAACGCACCGTGAAGTGGTACCAGGAACAACGTGCGATCAAGACCAATCCAGGTATTCTTGCGGGGCAGCGCTAATCAAAAACATTGGATTTTTTGAAGCCGGCTATTCGCCAGTGGAACCGCTGCGCGATGCTGCTGTTCTGCGCGTCGCCAATTGCGGCGCATCGCTCTCATCCGGGCCAACGTAGCGCAGAAAGCGCGGCTTGCCGCGTCTCTGCCAGTAATGTGATTGGTAGGATGATACTTTCACGCCGGAGCGCAAGGCGCTCAGGAAAGTCGTTTCCTGCGGGTCAACAACTATACCCACATGTCCGCGCCATACGATCAGGTCACCCGGTCTCGGATGAGATACGCGCTTGAATCCTTCCATGCCATCATAAAGCGTTCTTGAAGGCGCATAGCCATAATAAAGACCGGCTTGCTCATAGAGGTATTGCACAAAGTGCGAGCAATCAAGCTCGGTTTCGTGTATCTGCTGGCCAATGAATAAAATGAATAAAAGGAGACTCTTTGGGTCGAGCCGGTCTTTAAGCCGGTCTTGCGGAAGATCAGCGCTGTCCACGCCGTCAGAGAATTTAGTAAATGAAGGCCTGATGTCGTCTTGCGCCGCAGCCAATTTCGCCGTCCCGCAGAAAATGAACGAGACGAACAGAATCAAGGCGGAGGGTGTGAGCAATCGACGCATAGCCGTACCGAATTAGCGGTACTTATATTTCGATGCGATCTTTTTGCAATCCAGAGCTGGATTTCTTGAATGCCTTAATTTTCTGGCGGATGCAGCTTCACGCGTCGAGGATGGCTAATATTCGGTGAGTTCTGAAATAGACTGATAGGCTTTATCAAATTCCGACTTCAAAAATTCATTCGGAGAAGCAATGCCGGAAATTACCTGTCTTGCCCATTCGAAGTACTGCTGCTTTCTTTCCAGGCTCCAGCCCACTGGCGGGCTTGAAATGATGGCGCGAAGATTTGAAATCTTATCGGCCAGTTTGAGTGTCTGTGCGCGGGAAGATTTTTCCGGCGTATGCTGTACCTGTAACTGCTTCCTGGTCTCTTTTGGCAGCGATTTATCGTCCGTTACCTCAGCCACCAGCGCGGCAACGTCTTTGCCAAAAAGCCGCTCCAGTTCCTGCAATGTGACTCCCGCGTCTTCCACGGTGTCATGCAGGAAAGCCGCCATGATCAGCTCCACATCCAGCTTAGGGCTGCTGGCGGCAATTAAATCAGCCACCTCCAACAAATGATTGAAGTAAGGCTCGCCGTTCTCACCTTTGCGTTTTTGCTGGGCATGCTTCTCCGCGGCAAAACGGGCCGCGGCCATGATGCGCCGAACCGAGTCGACACATCCCTGACTTTCTTTATCTGCTGCCATGTCGATCGTGGTCCATTGCTCCATTCACTTTTATCTTTATGCGACTATCTTTGTGCGACCACAATCTTTGCCGTGGTGATCGCCTGTCCCACGTGCCTCTGCGTGTGGTCAGCCACGTGTACCAGCAATCCTCCTACGGATGTGGGCAATTGTTTTTTGCCGACGCGGCGCTCTTCCTGCATTTGTTGTTCGGAGAAAGAGCGGATTCGTTTTCCGCTTTTGGCGATCGCGACCATCAACTCTGCCATCAGTTCATTTCTGCTGCCGCGAGGCTCCATCTCGGCTTTCATCACGGAAATCTGCTCGGCGGAAAGCTGATTGCCTTCCGCGTAAGTAAGCAATCGATCAATGCTGCGCGCAATGTGGCGGAGATGAAATGCCACCGGCGCAATCCCGCCGGGACGGGCGTGCAACTCTTCATCACTCAGGCCGTCGCACCAGCGTTCAAGGTCCTCTCGCGCCAACTCCAGCGCGTGCAGCACCGCCCGCTGCACGGCAGGCACTTCATTCAGAGTGCCGCGCAGCCAGGGCTCAGGTAAATCCGTCTTCTGCATCCAGTCATTCTCCCGTCATTTACTACGGTACAACAAAGCAAAGGATGATAACGGATTTGCCGCTGAATTGACTTCAATGCGGGCACGTCAAAGTCTCTGTAGCTGCTTGATCCTGGCGTTTCACGCTATGCGCAGCTTTGACATGACATTAGTAACCATCCTGAGGCTTCTTAAGTGTTTTTTAATGCAGCCAGGGCGTTTACTTGCGATAACGTATCGGGCAACGAGGTGCAAGAATGACGGATACCTTTCCGGGTGCATTTTCCAGTCGCTTGAAGGAAATCTCAAGAGAATTGAGAGAGATAGATCTAGCTTTGAAGGCTGGAGAAATTCCAGAGCTACTGCTTTTGCAGGAATTTCGGCATGTGCTGGACAATGCCCGCCTTACGTCGTGGACAGTAAGTGAACTTCTCAGCGCAGTCGAGTCACAAAAGGACCCCGCCAATGTCTTATCCTTTGTGGCTGCAGAGCGCTTGCGCCGCTCCAACCAGATGCTGAAAGACCTCTATAGCGATATTGACCATCAAGGCGTCACCTGGCAGACGAATGGGATTCAGTCTCTCTATGAAACCGTGAACTCCCTCCAGGTGCAGCTCCGCAAATTGGTGGAAGAACATCGCAGTCGTTTCGAGAGAGTAGGCGAGAGATCTAGGTAAGTCTAATAAAATCAATAATCTGCCAACCTGCAAAATTTCCTTTCAAAATAACTAAAGAATTAGTTACTATTTTCTTTTTGGCGCGTCTATATAAATAACAGGAAATCTCTCAGGGACGTGAAGGAGCAGAAGGAACCGTGCCGCCGAAAAAATCGCCAACGTTGACGGAAGCTGAGCTTCGCCTCATGGAAGTGCTGTGGCAGGTCGGGCCGGCGACTGTCCACCAGGTTATGGAGTCGCTGCCCAGCAACCTGCCATTGGCCTATAACTCCGTGCTCACCACCATCCGCATACTGGAAAAAAAGGGATATGTGCAACATGTGAAAGAAGGGCGGGCGCATGTCTACGCGCCTTTGGTGGGTAAGCAGGAAGCCACACGCTTTGAGATCAAAAATCTGGTTGGGCGATTCTTTAAAGATTCCCACGAATTGCTGGTGCTGAACATTCTTGAGGACAAGAGCATTAACGCAGACGAACTTAAGCGCCTGGGCCAGCTGTT
Organism: Candidatus Angelobacter sp.; assembly: GCA_049802955.1. GTDB lineage: Bacteria > Acidobacteriota > Terriglobia > Terriglobales > Acidobacteriaceae > Angelobacter. The sequence goes on along the minus strand of JBARNL010000257.1, from coordinate 4,356 downwards.
GCAAGAGCATAGGGGGAAGCCATGATGGTTGACTTCCACGGCGTGGCGACGGTAGTTTCACAGCGCTTGTTGTTTAGCGCAGTGGGCGGGACGCTGCTTGCCGCTGCCGTTTGGCTGCTGTTGCAGCTGTTTCCCAAAAGAGATTCACGGACCAACTTTGCCGTGTGGTTTTCAACCTTGCTGGCGACGGCTTTGTTGCCGGTTTTAAGTTTTTATCTTGAGCAGAGAGCAGCGGCGCCGGTCGGCTCGCAGGCGATGTTCACGGTTTCCGCTTCATTTGCGTCCTATTTGTTCTTTGGATGGGTGGTAATTGCTTTTTCCGGGCTGGCGCGAGTGGTCCTGGCGACATTTCAGTTGCGCAGGCTGCGCTCCCATGCCGTGCCCGCGCAGATGGAATCTTTACCTCTCGATATCCGGTCTTTGATTGAAGACGCACAGAAGTCGCGTCCGGTTTCTGTGCTTGTCTCCGATCGGCTCGAAGTGCCGACGGCGATTGGCTTCCGCAACCCTGCCGTGATCTTGCCGGCATGGATGCTGGAGAGCACTCCGGCGGAAGAGTTGAAATACATTCTGCTGCATGAACTGGCGCACCTGAGCCGTCGGGACGATTGGACGAACCTGGCGCAAAAGATTTTGAAAGCATTGCTGTTCTTCCTGCCCAGCGTTTGGTGGATAGAGCGCAGGCTTTCTCTGGACCGCGAAATGGCTTGCGACGATGCCGTTCTTGTCCGTTCCGGCACGCCGCTTGGGTATGCGGAGTGTCTGGCCCGCGTGGCGGAAAGAAGCTTTATGCGCAGGCAGATTGCACTGGCCCAGGCCGCTGTTGGCCGCGTCCGCCAGCTTACTGAGCGGCTCAGCAGAATTTTGGATCCTGATCGTCCCCGGGCCACGCAATTGTGGAAGCCGGCGGTGCCTGTAGTCATGGTCATCGCTCTGCTGTGTGCGGTGCCGGCTTCATTTACGCCGGAACTGGTTGGGTTTGCCGACGATGCACCGACTGCGAGAGCCAAGGTGAGTGGCCAACATAAAATAAAGATTGCTGCAACCCCCGTGGCCAATATGAGCGCCGATGGTTCAAGAATCCATATGGTGCCGGCAAGCTTGAAGACCAATAGTGAAGTGATCGCCCCAACAAAAGCGAAAGCAACGCTCGCCCCTGAAAGCAATGTTGGTCATGCGCGCCGAACCACACGTCCGAAGAAGGTCCAACCGCTGGTGGTGATGGCCAAGAATCAATCGCCGATTCCGGAGCAATATGTAACGGTGCGTGAAGAGATGGTTTTCATTGTCACGGAGCGTACCGCTTCTGGCGAGCAGCAGAGCTGGCAGGTACACATGTGGCAGGTAAGCGTGCAGCCGCAATTCAAGGTCGCGCCAAAACCCCGAAAGATTTAAGGAATTTTCAACAGCGCCAGAGGGCCGCAAGTTGAACTTTGGCTTTTAAAAAACTAAATAACTAGTTCTGAAGATTATTTGAAATCAAATTACATGGAGAAAAGAAACAAATGAAAAACCCGATACAGCAATGGAAGGCTCTCCTGAAAGGCAAGACGCTGGCAGCAATATTGATGCTAGCTCTCACCGCCAGTTTTGGAGGTTATGAATTTCTTAAACCCGCGCCGGCAAGCGCTGCAAGTGTTGCGCCTGCGGCCGCGGCCCTTGACGACAACAGCGTTAGCGCAATTTCCGCGCTTGATCACGCCATGGAAACCCTTGCGGCGCATGTGACGCCCGCAGTGGTAAATGTGACCGTGGTTTCGCGAGTAAAGCAACAGCAGCTTTCCGGCCAGGACCAGGACGAAATTCAGCGGTTCTTCGGCCCCTTCGGTTTTGGACAGCAAATCCCGCAGGGACGTCAGACGCCTCGCGTGGAGCACGGATTGGGCAGCGGAATCATTATTTCCCCCGATGGTTACATTGTGACCAATAATCACGTCATCGAAGGCGCAACGGACATTCGCGTTACGCTGAATGACCGCCGCGTTCTGCCGGCAAAATTGATAGGCGCCGATCCCCTGACGGACCTGGCAGTCATCAAAGTGAGCGGCAGCAATTTCCCGAGCCTCCCCTGGGGCGATTCGACCGCGCTTAAGCCCGGACAGACCGTTCTGGCCTTTGGCAACCCATTTAACTTCCGTTTCACCGTGACTCGCGGCATTGTTAGCGCGCTGAACCGTCCTAACCCTTACAGTGATGATGCTCGCAAACCGGGCGAATTCATCCAGACCGATGCAGCCATCAATCCTGGCAACTCCGGCGGACCGCTGGTGAATGCGCACGGTGAAGTGATTGGCATCAACACGTTCCTGATTTCTCCTTCGGGAAGCTTTGCCGGCATGGGCTTTGCGATTCCAACGCAGATTGCGCGGCCCGTAGTTGACACGCTGCTCAAAGACGGAAAGATTGAGCATGCGCGAATTGGCGTAGGCATTAACGATGTGACTCCGGAAAACGCGAGCTTCTTCCATCTGGACAACGCCAGCGGAGCACTGGTCAGCCAGGTTGATCCTGATTCGCCCGGCGCAAAGGCCGGCTTGAAAGTTGGCGACGTCATTACTGAACTCAACGGCAAAAAAATGGACAATGCCGGCGAGCTTCAGGCCGCTATCAGCGGACAGCGTCCGGGAAACAAAGTGACCTTGCAGGTCATGCGTGACGGCAAGAGCCTTAACCTGCCGGTAACGCTGGAGAGCATCAATGCAAAATCCGACGAGACCGCATCCAACTCCAGCGAAAGTCACGGCAAAGCGCGCTGGGGAGTAGCGCTGGAAAATCTCAACCCTGACCTGCGCGACCAATTGCAACTGCCTTCTGACGTGAAGGGCGTAGTCGTAACCAATGTACAGCCCGGAAGCCCGGCAGATAATGCCGGCATCAGCCGCGGTGACGTGATCCTGCAAGTCAACCGCAAGCCGGTGCAAAACGCGGAAGACGTAAAGCGCGAACTGGGGAACGTTCCCGCGGGTAAAGACGCCATGGTGCTGGTCTGGTCCAACGGCGGAAGCTCGTTCCGAGTGATGCACGCCGCCGAGCCTAGCTCAAGCCAGAACGGCGACTAAACTTTCCTTGGTCCAACTAGCAGCGCACTCTCTTGAGGGAGTGCGCTTTTTTTGGTGCCGATGTTGCGATCATTGCACGTTCACAGACCACGTGGTTTTGGGCGACCTCAGCACACTGGTCGACTGCGCTCCCTACAGCTCAATGCATTCTCGCTTAAGGGCGGCATTCTCCAAAACTTCTGGATTAGGTTGTCAAAGATCTGCTTGCGGCGGGTTTCAGCCAGAATCAGCCAGTCCCGACGTAAAAACTCTTCGCGTATTCAACTCAAGCTGCCCTCAACAATTCCGGAGGTGCGTGGCTCCAACCGCATTTTTCCGCGAATCTCCGAACCTCTGCCACTAAAGCAATTCGCGTTTCTTCGCGTTCATTCGAGGGTCGTTCCTTTTCCGCCCTCACTTCCAATGCCGTCTTGTATTCCTTCGTGACCTTTGTGGTTAAAGCTTTTTCCTTGCTCAATCCGCGATCATCAGCGCAGATCTGCGGCAAACTCTTATCTTCTTTGCGGCCTTCGCGTCCTTTGCCGTGAAGCATCCGCAACAGTTTTGAGGCCGTCTGCAACTGCACCAGCAGCCGTCCGGCCGTTTTGCAATCAATCCTGCCGGCAATCACCGCTCGCGCCATCACCGCCAAAGTCATGTTGATGCCCGTAAAATCCATGAACAGGTCGGCCATTTCGCATTCCGGCTTGCCTCGCCTGCGCATCTGCGCTACCGCTTCTTCCAGCACCGCTCGGCGTTCCCGCTCACGGCGTACCGCCGTAGCCAACTGCCCGGCATGGGCATGGCAAATCTCCGATCCTTTCTCCGCTGGCGCTTTGCACTGCTCGCCACTCTTGCGGAGCACCTGGCATCGCCGATAATAGGCATACCGCGCCTCTGGCCGCTTACCGAGGTTAGTCTTTTGTTGTTCCGGGCTGTATCCATCTTCCATCATCACGTTTTCCAATTCCGGCGATTACCAATTTTGGCAATTTTGGCACTCTTGGCTTCGACCTACCCCCCCCCCCTTGGCCTCGACTAGGATTCCAAAGGAGTTATTCCATTCAACCCCAAATAATCGACCTCAAAACCACCCCAAATTGCGTCAAACTGGGCTCAAATCGCGTTAAAAGTGCTTATTTCATCGGTCAACCGATCAGTTCGAGACATTTTGCATTTGGGGTCAGCTAAGGGCTAAGACTAAGGGCTAATAGCTGGGTTTAATCTACCTTTTATTCGCCTCAAGATCAATCGCGAAATAGGACAATGTACCGGCGAAGCTCGCGTGCCATTAAACCGGTCCCAACCAAAGTCGTGG
>JBARNL010000256.1:0-1856 GCA_049802955.1 Candidatus Angelobacter sp. | reverse complement strand
ATCCTTTCGCGCTTTTTGCGAAAGGGTGGGATTCCACACCATTCGCCGCACCACATCTAATTCTTTTCATAACGAACGATCCCGCATCCACTCTGAGAACAAGTGTCAGGGCATGACTTCAGTCGTGCCGTAAAAGCACAGAAAAATCCCTTCCTTGCGCCGCAGGCCCGGGGTCCCCAAAACGCGCGGTTTTCGCATATTGGGGTGGAGGTCCGCGCGAAGCGCAGCGGAGCGCAAATAAATTCTTTCGCCGTGGTTGCGAAACGTGGGATCCCACAGCATTTAATTCTGCTTTTAAGCTGGAGCATGAATTCACGGTACATACCGGGCAAATCGTAAAAAGCCGGAACACTCCCTTGTTACGCCAGGGCCCCTTGCGCGTCCCCGCGCTTCGCTCATCGAGAGCCGGCGCATAATGTTAAGAAGCCTCCCTTAGTACTGCCAGTTTCCGTAGTCCGCCAAAAAAGCATCTCAGAGAAGGTGGATTTGTTCCAAGGGAGCAGAGCGTGATTAGCGTCAGGATGAAGAACTGGGCATTTGCCCTGCTTTTCCTGGCTGTGGCTTGTATCGGCGGCCCAGGCAGGCAGGCTGAAGGACAGCTCCGTTGGTCATATCCTCCCAAAAAAGCGCCCATGCGATTGCGCCTGGTTGCCGAGGCTTACGCTGACCATCCGCGCTCTTCTTTCTTCTCCAGCCAGGAAGTGTTTGTGGCCGAAACGGAGATTGGCCAGGAGGAATCGAGCCTCATCAAGCTGGTCTTTACCTTTCTTCCGTATGAACCGCGGCTCTCGGAATCCGGCTTTGATTACTCCGTGGTCCACGAGCTTTCAGCCTGGCGAGACGAGAATTGCGACCAGACCGTGGCGCAGTTAACGGCGCGGAACCTGCCTGATCGCCATGAGCCGTTGATCTATTCTCGCAACGTGCCCAGAGTGGATCTGGACCGCAGACGCATTCCTCTGCCCTGCTACGAAACGAGTGCGAACGAATACATAAAATCCAGCCTTGAGCCGGTCGCTCCGGCAAAGCCCCATGGACCTATCCTTGAGGTGCCTCCAAATCCCAAATAACGCGGTGACGGCTTGGCCCTTTATTAGACGATTGATGACATGGCTCTCTGAGCATTCTCGCACTCAGTGGATGATCGCGCTGCTCTCGGCGCTTTTTTCCCTGATCCTGTCAAACACAGCCTTCACCACTCGATAACAACGCACGGCGTGGAACTGGTAGAGATCGGTGGCTCGGCCTTTGGCGCGGGCATAGAGGTCTTTGCGCAGCATGGCGTGCGCGCGATGCAGGCGTGTTTTCACCACGGCGTCGCTCACGCCAAGACTTTCGGCGGTCTCCGCCACGCTCATTTCTTCCACTTCACGCAGCATTACCACCGCGCGGTAAGCTTCCGGCAGATGGTCGATAGCCAGTTCCAGCAGTTCACGGGCCTGCGCGGTAGCCGTGCCATCTTCCGGGCTGGGCGAAGACGATTTGAGAATGGACATAAAATCTCCGTTGTCGGGGAGTGCATCCAGTTCTTCCATCCGGCCGCTGCGGCGCTTGCGCGCCAGCGCCTCATGGATCGCAATGCGAGTGAGCCAGGTGGAAAATGCAGCCTTGCCGGCAAACTGGTTCAAATGCTCGTAGGCGCGGACGTAAGCATCTTGCATTACGTCCTCCGCCTCGCCGTCATTGCGCAGGATGACGCGTGAAATCCGGTAGAGCCTCTGGTTGTAGCGGCGCATCAGGATCTCAAAAAGCGCCGTTTCGCCCGCAAGCACACGGGCAACTACTTCCTCGTCTCGCAATTCGCTTTGTGCCGTTACGGGGACCAGCATGGTACTCACCTGGATTCCCTCCCTGCC
>JBARNL010000255.1:0-2079 GCA_049802955.1 Candidatus Angelobacter sp. | reverse complement strand
GAGACATACTTGCCAGAGAAGTGTTTCCGCGCCCTGGACCGCACCGGCCAATTGGTGGTTTCCGCCGCCAAATTGGCCCTGGAAAGTAGCGGTTGGCTCAGCGACAGATTAAATGAGCACGACCTTGGTCTGGTTCTTGGGACCACCTTTGGCAGCGTCCACACCATTTCCAAGTTTGACCGTCGTGCTCTTACCCAGGGCCCTTCGTGCGCCAGCCCAATGGATTTTGCCAACACGGTAATCAATGCGGCTGCGGGCCAAACCGCCATCTGGCACAAGTTGCGCGGGATTAATTCCACCATTGCGTGTGGTTCCACATCTGGCCTCATGGCGCTGGGCTATGCTGCGGACCTGATTCGCAATGGATATCAAACTGCAATTCTGGCAGGCGGCGCGGACGAGTTCTGCTTTGAATCATTCAGCGGATTTGAACAGGCCGGGCTTATTTACAAGGTCACAGAAGGCGCAGGATTTCCAGTGCCATTCGAGGAACGCAGGACCGGATTTGCCTTGAGCGAAGGCGCTGCTCTGATCATGTTGGAAGAATGGGACGCGGCAATTGCGCGCGGCGCTACGATTCTGGGCGAGGTGAGAGGTTACGGCAGCACCTACGATCCGCGCCGTAGCAACGGCAGCGGAACCGACGCGATTGTGCGCGCCATCCAGGCCGCGAGTGAAGATGCGGGAATCGCCATCTCAGAGATTGACTGCATCAGCGCCTCTGCGAACGGCAGCATTCATCACGATAGAGATGAGGCGCTGGCCATCAATGCCCTTTGGAACGGCCGCAGTTCTTAGATCCCGGTTGCGGCCATAAAGTCAATGTTGGGGGAGACACTAGGCGCATCTGGGGCCTTTCAAGCAATTGATCTCATTGAAACTATGCGGACCGGATTATTGCCGGGGATTCCGGAATTAGAACAGTACGAGCCTAAACTCCCGCGGCTGAATGCCAGTCGCAACCGCCAACCGGTCCACGCACGCTACGGCCTCGTGAACTCCGTGGGCTTTGATGGGCATGCCTGCGCGCTCCTGATTTCTGGGCCGGAAAAACCGGACTGAATTAATTGAGCAGTAAAGGGGGGATGTTTGTCATTAGCGCACGAAGTCGAGCTTTCCGCTGCTGTTTCAGCCTCTCCGCGATCCGGAGATTCAGATCTGGCTCCGGCGCTGGTGCCTCGCTTCGAACATCAGGGGTACCAGGCGCAGGCGGTAGCGGCCCGCCGTAACTGGGTGGAGGAAAAAACCGGTTGCGGCCTTCGCAATGTTGCGCGGTATTCCCTTCCCAGCGAGGAAATGCGCGGCAACGTGGAAAACCCCATCGGCGCCGCTCAGGTGCCGCTTGGCGTTGCCGGCCCTCTCTTGATTCACGGGGAGCATGCAAAAGGCATTTTCTACATTCCCCTGGCAACCACGGAAGGGGCCCTGGTCCGTTCTTATGAACGCGGAATGGTGACCTTGACGCGGGCCGGAGGCGTAACAACGCGAATCTATAAGGACGAGAACCGGGTATGTCCCGTCTTTCTGTTCCCTGGAGTGGCTGAAGCGCATGAATTCGCCATGCGCTTGAACGATCATTTCACGACTATCAAGGCAGAGGCCGAATCAACCACGCATCATGGAAAGCTGTTGCGACTGGAATGCCGTCCTGTGGGACGGGAAGTGGTTGTAAATTTCTGTTACTTCACGGCAGACGCTCATGGAATGAACATGATCGTGAAAGCCACGCAACAAGCCTGCAGCTGGATCCTTCGCCATACCGGGGCGCAGGACTTCCTGATTTTTAGCGGTCTAAGCTCGGAAAAGAAAGCCAGCGCCGCGTTATTTGCCGCAGGAAAAGGAAAGACCATTGTGGCCGGAGCCCGCATTTCTGCGGCCGCGCTGCAAAGATATCTGCACATAACACCGGCCCAGTTGTTGGATTTGTGGCAACACACTGTGCTGGGACACATCCAGGCCCATGCCACTGGATACAACGGGCATTTCGCCAATGGGCTAGCCGCGCTCTTTATCGCCTGCGGCCAGGATGTTGCCAACATAGTTAATTCTGCTGTTGGCATAACAAACTTTGAACGTAGC
>JBARNL010000254.1:0-1812 GCA_049802955.1 Candidatus Angelobacter sp. | reverse complement strand
TATTTTTACCTTCGCCGTACTCAGAAGAATGTCCCCCGCCAGTTAAATTTGATTTGGGGTTGATCCACATTCCGGGATTTTCAGATTTGGGGGCCATTGCCTGATTAGAACACATCAGAATCGAGAGTAGCTGTACAAAAGAGCACACAATATGGCGCGATGATTTTCTCCGCATTCCAAAAGCTGTGGAAGGGATCCGCTGGCTACGATCAGAAACGTATTCTATTGTTTACTGCGATATTTATCGTGAGCGTTGCCCAGCCTGAAATTAATTACTTACAAAAGCTGCCAACGCCGATGCTGGACAATGCAAGACAAAGATCAACGCGTCCGTGTCCCATCTGCTGCACGGAAACTGCGCGGGAAATTGCATTTGCCACGTCGCCCACTTTATAGGTAGGCCGCGCCTGCAAGACCAACGCCGCTTCTCCGGCAACCAGCGGAGTACTGAATGACGTGCCCCAGCCTGCCGCATAGTTCCCGCCCGGATAAGTAGTGATTACGCCTTCACCGGGGGCCGCGATAAACACAGAGTTGGTACCGAAATTGGTGAAACTGCTCTTTGCGTCAGAGTTGCTCGTAGACCCAACTCCTATCACGCTGTTATAAGCCGATGGAAAAACCAGGATTTGTCCGCCGTCATTACCTGAAGCCGCCACCACCACAACGTTTTTGCTGAGCGCATATTGAATGGCGTTCTGCAATGCAGGCGAACTCTCAGGTATCTCAAAACTCATGCTGATAATATGAGCGCCATTGTCCGCCGCATAGTAAATGGCACGCACAATGTTAAACAGATCGGAGCTTCCGTCGCCGGCAAATGCCTTTAATGGCATGATGTGTGCGCCTGGCGCCACCAGGTGGACCAAGCCTGCCGTCATGGTTCCGTGGCCAAACTCGCCGGGAGACCCATCCAGAATGCTGGTGGTCGACTGGCTTAGAATTGCCACGCTGGAAGCGTTCAATTGCACCAGACCCTGGCTATCAAGAATGCTGGTAGTGGACTGCGCCAGCGCGGCAGCCATAGCAGGACTCAGATCGACCAACTCAGAGGGATCGGCCACATTTGAGATGAAATTGAAACCGGCAACAAGAGCGGATTGCAGTGCAGGATGAGATGTATCAATGCCCGTATCGATTACAGCTATGGTGATTCCCGTGCCGGTGAAACCGGAAGCCATCTGCAAGTCATTCTGGCGGATTATGGCGGTGGCGGGCTGCGTCACATAATTGCTGGCGACTTGCGACCCATAATAATTCACAACGGTGCGGCCCGGCAGGCCGTCCAAAATCGAGGTGGTGGATTGGGTCAGGCTGGCGCTTGTGGCCCCGGATAGCTCAGGCACGCCGAGAGCGCGATCATGCTCAAAGCTTTGTACGTCACTGTCAGTGGAAATGCTGGAATCAACAAAAGAAGTTGAAACCAGAAAAACTCCATGTGAGGAGCTTTGTGTCACTTGCGTGAGACCGTATCGTCCGCATACGTCCTGCACTTTGTCCGGCGAGGTCACCAGGACGAAGTTGTCCTGTCCCCAGAGCGACAGCCCCATGAATAGAAACAAGCCGCTACAAACTTGTACAAGCACCCTGAATCTGCTACTCATCGCTTTAAGTGTCCCGTCAAGCCGCGTGTCGCCAGCCTAAAGAGGGCTCCCTTCCGTTTGGATCCGTCGAACTTGAGCAAAGTATAGCCAGAGTAGCTTGCAGGGACGTTAAGGAATTTTTCTCAGACCTCTGAAAAGTTGCCTTGAAAGCGAATATTAGAAGAATATCAAGAACATCAAAAAGACCAGAGCCTCATGTCTCATGTTG